>JAZLAA010000139.1:0-4032 GCA_045612945.1 Elusimicrobiaceae bacterium | reverse complement strand
GGAATGCCTTGCCCGTCCCACTGACCGGAGCCGACATCCGGGTTGGCCTCCATATTGATATTGCGCGTAAAAAATAGCACCGGGTCTGTGCGCAAACGGGGCAAATTATCATGCAACGCCACCTGCGGATTACCCTTTAATTGGTTAATAAACTTGGGCGAAACTTCGGCTACATCTGCGTCGCCGGTTTCCAACATTAAACGCACGGTGGACGGCTCTTCCACGGTACGCATAAAAATGGTTTTAAGTTGTGGCGCACCTGCAAAATAGTTTTCGTGCGATGTAAGCACAAGCGTTTTGCCGGCAATATCCCAACGGGCAATTTTAAAAGGGCCCGTGCCGTTGGACGCCTCAAAAAAGGGCGAAGAATCTTTGGTAAAATTATTAAATTGTTTCCATGTTTCTTCGCTTCCGTCCCACGCGCCGCGCGCTACGGCCCATGGCTTGCTGACAATATAACTCCACCGCGCCAAAATAGACAGGAACGGCGCAAACGGACGCTTTAAAGTAATGACTATATTATCGCCGTCCACGCGCACCGCTTTTTCTACGTCTTTAAAATTCACCGTAATTTGCCCGTCACTATTGCGGGTGGATGAAATGCCTAAAATCGGTTCTAGGAGCAAGCTGGACGGTCCGCCGGAAATATCGGAAAGCAAAAAACGCATCAAAGAGTAACGCACATCTTCGGGCGTAAGTTCGGTACCATCGTGAAATTTAACCCCTTTGCGGATGGGGAATGTATAAGTGCGGCCGTCTTTAGAGAGTAGCCCGTTTTGCACGGTAGGCACTTGCGTGGAAATGGACGGTAAGAGTTCAGTTAAAGAGGCCCCGTTAAATTTAAGCAACGTGTCATACACGTTGATGAGCATCCCGTGAGTTACTCCGTCGTAGGAATAGACTGGGTCTAGCGATTCCATTTCCCCCTTGTGAATGACAATCAGTGCATCTTTGAGTTCCGGCCGGGCACATGAAAACAAACACAAAACAGCCATTAACAACACTAAAAATTTTTTCATTTACGCCTCACTACATAGGCGGCACCTTGCTTATTACACAACCACGCACGGGCAAAGGCTTTAGCGTCATATTCGCGCAAAACACTGGCGGCCGTAGGGGCCGCGGGATCCGCCGCTAAAATTTGTCCGTCTTTGTAACCGCGGATTAACACCAAGTGGCCGGGCGTTTTTTCCAACGGGGCACCGGGGAGTTCGTCCTTTTTAAATGAGATACTGGCAATAACTAGGCTATCCGGCGTGACAAATTCTTCCAATTCCGCCAAAGATGAAAACCGGCGGAAAAAGGCTTCGGCCCCAAATTCGGCTGCAGCCGCCATATTAAAAAGCCAGTTTCCATACACGTCGGCTGTTTGATCAAACACACGCGGCAAAATTTGCTGCAAAGGCACCACATACCCAAGCGCATTTAATGCCATATAGAGCGAAGACGGGCTGCAAATGCGGCGCTTGTGCGGGGTATCCTGTTCCATTTGGCTCAGCGGATGAACCTGCTGAATGTTGGCCCCGGCCGGCAAATGAACGGCCAGTTTCTCATCATACACAAAAGGAGTACGCACGCAGGCAGCGGCTAATAACAAGAGTTCCGCGTCGCCGTAAAATTTAAGGCGGTAACGGTAGGCTTGCGCGGGCCGGGATAAAACTAGTTCGTCCGTATCCACTTTACCAAACGCATCTTTTTGCGCCGGAAAACTGGTTTTGAACTTGCCCGACAAAAGACCCAGTTTATAAAAGGAACTCCACTCATTGCCTACTTGCACTTGTGCTTCCAAGAGCAAACACCCGTCGGTAACTGTACGGAAATTGGCCGACAAAACAAGCCTGTCAAACAAAAAAGGAGTGCGAAAAACGCCCGAGGTGACGATTTTAATGTCCCCCGAAAAAGTTTCCTCGGCCGCGTCTTTGGGCGAGTGAAACTGATTGAACACGCACGCACGCGAGTGGGTATGCATAAAAAATTTCGGGGCACCCGGACTTGAACCGGGAGCCTCCCGCTCCCAAAGCGGGCGCTCTACCACTTGAGCCATGCCCCGTTAAGGATATTATATAAAATAAACCCCACTAAAAGCGGAGTTTAAACGCTGCGCCGAACAAGCAGCATTTTACCAATAGAACGTGCGCGAATTTCCGGGCATGCTTTTTTCAAACTAGCCAAATACAGTTTTTAAATACGCAGGCAATGTATAGATAGGTTCAAATTGTTATAGCCCCGTTGCACACTTAATCACAAGCAATTTGATTTTTGTTGATGGTATTTTCTCCATGGCTTGACCTAATGAGTAAAATACCATCAATCAATACCGCTATACTTACAATTAACGGAAGAATCTTCTCTTCTGTAATCGCCGTTAGGTTCAGTAAAACATGAGCTAGCACTGGAATTAAAATCCCATTTTTATGCCATACAACCGTACCCGCCCAGATTCCAAAGCACAAAGCACAGAATATTTGCATCAGGACAGCTGGGAATTGTGCGCCGCTCCATAAATTGAATACATGCATGAGAGCAAAGAGAACTGCTGAAAGGCTGATTGCAAGAATCGGATTGATACGCGGAAGAAGAATTGTTTTTAGCAGAAATCCGCGAAACAGCATCTCTTCCACTAACGCACCTATCAATGATAACAAAAGCGTGTGCCAACTGAAAGAAACCTGTGCCCAAAAAAATGGAAGCAGATTTCCCGTCGGCAGTAACAAAACCGGAATCCAATATAGTCCTAATCTTTCTTCGTGGATATCAGGGCTACCCGTTAGGGATACATATTTGTTTGTACACTGATTCCGCCGTTGCATCTTTACTGAGTAGCTTCCCAAATAACACAGTGTTCCACTGTGACATGTTTGCGCTTTTTTTGCAAGCCATCTGAAAAATTCATTAACTCATCCGTCTTCTGATGAAGTGCCTTACCAAAAGCCTCCGCCAAGAGTATTTGGAACTCTTTATCGGTTCGATAAATTGCACTATAATTTTGTTTTAAGTCTTCCGAATAAATGTCCTTGAGGGTAAGGCGTTCTCCTTCGGCCATACTTTCAATCAAACAAATATGCCCACCGTTTTTTAGCAAGGCGGGAAGAGCCCGAAGAATCGCAGCAACGTCCGCATCATTCAAATACATCAACACACCGCTGATAAAAATGATATCAAACTTTTGCTGATTTTTAACCGTGACGGAGTGAAGCACGCTTTGTACCTCTCTTAAATTTCCGACCAAAAGCATTTTGTTGTCAAAATTTTTTAAGTTTTCCTCTGCCCGCTGGATCATCTTTGCGCTACCATCAATACCCACATAGGTAGCACCCTTGCTACAAAAGAACTCACCCCACCGGCCAACACCACAACCTAAATCTAGCACCGACATTCCTTTTTGGATGTTTAGCAAAGACTCAATTTTTGCTTTGGACTGTTTATCTCTCTCAATAGCCACTTCCGGGTGTTCGTCTAAATATAGCACATAGTTGTACTTATGCTGGAGATTGCTTTGGCCACGTTGTTCAAAAAACTCATCCACACTGTTATAAGATATATCTTCTTTACCGCCGATGATTCTACTCATGAGTTAATTCCTCCCAATGCTTTTTTTAATTGTATGAGCACGCGCTCCATAATATCCCGCGGACCGATGGTAATTCTTAACCGCAAGGCATCTTTGTTTGTAAACAGCCGGATTAAAATCCCGTTTTCTTCCATAAATGCCCTTACTACATAGGGATTGGCATGCAAGAGTTTAATGAATACAAAATTTGAAGATGATTGATACGCTTTTGCTCCGTCTATTCTGTTAATTTCCGAGATAAACCATTCTCGTGTTGCGATGGTTTTTGAGCGGATTTGGCTATAATACGACAAATCCCCAAGCGCGGCTAGCGCAATCTTTCTACTGATTGCGCTCACTTTGTGTAGAGGTAATGCAAGTTCTACCGTCTTCTTTAAGGGGTAACTACTTAATCCATATCCAACGCGAATATTGGCCAACGCGTAGAATTTGGAAAAGGTGCGAGAGATGATTACATTGGA
>JAZLAA010000138.1:0-8289 GCA_045612945.1 Elusimicrobiaceae bacterium | reverse complement strand
TTTAATCAAGGCCGCACACGAAAAGTGGCCGCAAATTTCCCTCTCGCTAGACACGGTAAAAATCCCCGTGGCGGCGCAAGGGCTGGAAAACGGCGTGCGCATTATTAACGACGTAAGCGGCACGCCGGACGAAGAAATGTTTCGCCTGGTGGCCAAACACCACGCACAAATTGTAATTACCCACAGCCGCGGCACACCGCAAACCATGCAAACGCTTACTAATTACACCGACGTGGTAGCCGAAGTGAAAGATTTCCTTACGCAAAAAGTAGCCCAAGCCAAAACCTGCGGCTTGAGCGAAAAACAAATCATCCTGGACCCCGGCTTTGGCTTTGCCAAAACGCGCGCGCAAAATTACACGCTTTTAAAACACGCGGGCGAGCTAAGAAGTATCGGCGTACGAGTGTTGGTGGGATTATCGCGCAAGACGTTTTTGGCGCAAAAGCGCGAACTGCCCCCCAAACGTAAAGCCCAAACGCTGGCCGCGCACTTAGTGGCCCTGCAAAACGGGGCCGATATCTTGCGCGTGCACGACGTGCGCGACACCAAAAAAGTGCTGGACTTCTTCTTGGAACTGGAGCACGCCTTATGACCTGCGTTTCTTTAACCCAGTGCGGTAGTTTTACCGCCACCCACGGCCACGGCGGCACGCTTAGCGAAGCCCCGCACACCCACACATTCCACTACGAGGTGACCCTTTCCGGCCCCGTAAACCAAGAGGGGTATTTGGTGGATTTTCGCGCGGTGCAAGACGCACTGGCGCGCGAGGTGAACGCCCGCTTGGAAGGGGCCGACTTAAACACGCTTTTCACGCACCCCACCACCGAGGCTGTGGCCGTATGGATTTTTAATACCTTGCGCGCCCGGTTTAAAGAACTTACACGCGTAAAAGTGGCGGAAGAAAAAGACCGCTGGATTACTTACTGTGGAGAATAACATGCCCCAAGCTATTATTGCCCTGGGGAGCAACCTGGGCTCCCCCAAAGAAAATATAGACCGCGCCCTCAAGGCCCTGGAAACAGCCGGGCACGTTGTAGAGGTAGCCCCGTATATTATCTCTAAGCCCGAAGGGTATTCAAAGCAAGCCGATTTTATTAACACCGTAGCCGTGTTGGAAACCGCCCTGGCCCCCATGGCACTTTTACGCCACCTTAAAAACTTGGAAAAAGAGCTGGGCCGCACGCCTACGTTTCCTAACGGGCCGCGCGTGATAGACCTGGATATTTTGTTTTATGATGACCAAGTGCTCTTTGAGGATGCGCCGGACTATACGCTGTTTATCCCCCACCCGCGCTTGCACGAGCGGGAATTTGTACTAAAACCCCTTAGTTATATCCGCCCGGACTATGTACACCCCAAACTGGGGTTGCCGGTGTACCGGCTTTACCGGGCACTCATGAAGAAAAAGGGCACCCCATCTTGCAGTATTTTGTAAAATATGGTTAAGTAATAGGTAGTATCATCCAAATAAGGAGAAATGAATGAAAAAAGTACTTACTGTGTTGGCCGCCGCTTTATTTTTAGGCGCCTGCCACTGTGCCAAATGCACCACCAATACCGCATGCCACGCGGGTAAACCCAGTGCGGCATGCCAATGCGCTAAACAGCACAAACCCGGCTGCAAATGCCCCAAATGTGCCAAACAAACCGCTCAAACGCCTGTAAAACCCGCCGTGCAAGCCGCCCAACCGGCGCCTACCCCGGCCCCCAAACCGGCCCCGGCTCCCGCCCCGAAACCAACCGTACAAAATGACGCCGCCGTAGCCGCGGTAGCTACCGTTAAACAAAATGATGCCGGCGCAGCGGTCCTTTCGTTTAAGGAACCTATCAATTTTAAATACAACAGCGACGACATGGATGCCCAGTCCACCGCCACCGTACAAAAAGTAGCGGATGCGCTCAAAAAATACCCCGATGCCAAAATCCGCGTAGCCGGTTATACCGACTCGCTGGGTAACCCGGCGTATAATATGGATTTATCCGAACGGCGCGCCCATGCAGTAGCCACGCAACTGGTAAAAGACGGCGTACCGGCCGCCAATGTGTCTTACATTGGTTACGGGGCCGCTAACCCGATTGCTACCAACAAAACCGCCGCGGGCCGCTATCAAAACCGCCGTGTAGAGTTGGAAGTAACCAACAAATAAGTAGGTTACTGAACTTGTTGTTTAAAGTTTTAAAGGGCTCCGCAAGGGGCCCTTTTTAAACAACCAGTGCAAGAGGTAACCAACCAATCTGTTTGGTGCGAACTTATTGAAAACCCCCGGTTTAGACCGGGGGTTTTGGGTTGTTTTTCCCACATATTGGGCCAACACATTGGGCCATAAGCGGGAGGGTGGTGCAAGGTCAATTGGTTAGCTTACAAATGGTGGAACCACACAACTCTTTACAATAATTACCCGAACACCCAATGTCTTGTTCATACAGCACCTCATTAACCGGATTGTTATTTTCCGGCATACCTGGTAGCGACGGCGGCACAATACTATAAAGAATCGTGCGGCGTAACTGGTACGAACGGGCGTTGTTGGTGGCCTCCAGCTTTGTCATATCGCTCCCCTTGTCAACCCGATAGGTCCACGTGTTAGAAGCAGGAAATTCCAGCTCAAGGGCACAATCATCCAGCGTTTTGGACAGCAAACAAACCGCCAATTGTTTTTCCACATTATCAAAAGCCACTCGTACTTCCGTCATGCGGCTTTTTTCTACCGCACGCTGGTATTGTGGCACGGCTACCGCTGCCAAAATACCTACTATAAGCACTACTACCAACAACTCAATGAGGGTAAACCCTCGTTTTTTATTTTGCATACGTTTTCTCCTTCATATTTGTCATTGCCGAGTCCTTTCCACCTTGTCATCTCCGAGGGTCTGTGTCGGGGATCTCCACCATTTTCTACGTTCTAAAGGTGTAAATTCCCGATACCAACTTTCGGGAATGACACTTCATTTTATTTCGGCAATGACGTTTATTATTTTTTTCAATTTAACTGCCCTTGAGAAACGCATGCAAAAACGGCCGCCATCACAGAATCTTCTCAAGTGCCTCCACGACGACAGCCGCAGTTTCCCGCCTAGGCGGGAAACACTCGGCACAACAGGCTGTACAGGCCCATTGTGCCTAATACCGGCTATCTTTGGACTTGAGAAGAATTTTGGGAAACCCAAAATGCATCCGTATTCTACATACGGTTCCAAAAACAGTTCAAATTGTACCCATAGTATAATAAAAAAACGGTTTTTATTCAACCTAAAACCCCGCCGGTCGGGACGGGGTTTTAAAACGAAACTTAAAGGTTGTTAATGTTTCCAGCCGTATTTTTTCTTCAGTAAAAAATAGTTGTTTAAGCGCGACCAAAACCAATCCACCGTGTTGTGCTTGAGGGGAACCATGCCGTCTATCCCGTCATTAAAAAATTCTTCTCCTCCATAGGTTTCATCAAAGCCGGAAAGCGTTAAAATACTCCCCTCATACCCGCGGACGCGCAATTGCCGCGCCAAATACCGCCCGCCCCCGTTAGGCATAATAACGTCTGTTAAAATGAGGTCATAATCAGCAAACGGAACGTGATTTAAAAAGTATTCCGGGTCATCATAATAATCCACCTGCCAGCTTAACCCGGCATGCTGGCGCATTTGATTAAGAATAGAAATGACATATACCGAATCTTGAAACACCGCTACGGTAAGGTGTGTGGGCAGCGCCCCCGGATACTGGTTAAACCACGTGTTGGGTTCAAGCAGTTTCTTTTTAGGGATTTCAACCAGCTCAAATTCAGACCACAGCCCAAATTCGCTGGCTACGTAGGTATGCCCGTCGGTCCGGGGGAGCGGAGCAACGGCTTCCTCCCCAATGGGATAATAAACCCCGGTACTAAGCATGAGATAAAAATTTCTGGCACTTTTTAAGTATAAATCCGCTTCCAGCAACACGGAATAGCTGCCCCAGCTGGCCAGCGCCAAGTGAACCGCCGTTTGGGCTTGGTTGATTTCTTCTAAGATTTGGCGGATTTGCACGGCAGGTAACCGCTCGGCCTCGGGCGTACCCAAATAATAAATAGTGGCATCCATGTGCTTAGAAAGGGCCTGTACTTTTGCCATGACATCTTCATACTGCCGGGTAGCTTGGGCCACTTGGTCTTTACTAAGCAGGGTTAATTCGCCCAAGGTTAGGATACACACCGTCACGTTTCTGGCATCCGGTGGCTGGAACTCAAGGGGCTTTTGCCAGGACTTACTAAATAAATACGGCCGCATTTGCCGGGCGGCCTCACGCTGCATGGCGTAAGAAACCGTGTGGGTTTTGCCCCCCTCAGCCAAAGCACGGCTCAGCACCGCGTTGGATATACCGGTGCCGCGTAGTACGGTTTTTCCTTCTTGGGCGGCCTCTTTGAGCAACAGGTTCTGCCCATAGGCCACCCCGCTTATACTGAGTAGTAATAAAATTATTTTTTTAAACATACCCACTTATATAGTGTATCAAGCCGCGTTGCGCCGAACAAGGGCCTTTAGTCCCAGGCCCGCAAGGGACTGTTGCCCGCGCGCGGGGGTTGCCACAAAATGCTATAATAAAAAAAACTCGTCACAAAGGAACATACTATGGAAGGAATTACTGCTTTACTCACTCAAACCAAAACCGATATGGCTGGGCACGTTGCCCGTTTGGAGCGCGATTTAGCCACCATCCGCACCGGCCGTGCCAGCGCAGGATTATTAGAAAACGTGCGTGTAGATTACTACGGCACGCAAACCCCCATTAAACAAATGGCGGTGATTAACGTATTGGATGCCAAAACCTTGGAAATCCAACCGTGGGATATTTCGTCTTTAAACGATATTGACAAAGCCCTGCAAAAAGCCGACTTGGGCGCCAGCCCCGTTAATAACGGCAAAGTCATCCGCATTACGTTGCCGTCTATGACGCAGGAACGCCGCACCCAGCTGGCTAAAAACATTTCTAAAATGAGCGAAGATTTTAAAGTAGCCGTGCGTAATGCCCGGCGCGAAGTGCTGGAAAAATTGAAAAAAGCCCAAAAAGCGGCCGAAATTACCGAGGACGATTTGAAACGCTACGAAACGGATGTGCAAAAAACCACCGACACGTTTATCGCGCAAATTGACCAGGTGATTAAAGCCAAAGAAGAAGAAATTATGAAAATCTAGGCGTTTGCCCTGCTTTCACACCCCGCGTAGGCGGGGTGTTTTGTTTTATACAAACCTTGCCGGTCCTCTTTTGTTCCCTAAGGGGCTCCTATTTTGGTAAAATATAAGAGGAATTATTTATGGAGCCGGCATTCTCTGTTTTATTATCTGTCTATGCTAAAGACCGCCCCGCCTGGGTGCGCCAAGCGTTAGACAGTGTGTTATCCAATACCGTTCCCCCCGCCGAAATTGTAGTAGTGGTGGATGGCCCGGTGCCGGCCGACTTGCAAACCGTTTTAGCTAAATTTGCCGCAACATATCCGTCCATTAAGCTTTGTCCGCTGGCTAAAAACGGCGGATTAGGAGCCGCGTTGGCGCACGGGTTAACACACTGCTCCCATGAACTGGTGGCGCGTATGGACGCGGACGACGTCTCTCTACCCGACCGTTTTGAAAAACAGCTCTCTTATATGGCGGCCCACCCGGATATTGCCGTACTGGGCGGCCAAATCCAAGAAGTGGACGGCCAAACGCTACAACCTGTAGCCATCCGCACCGTGCCGCAAACCAACGCGCAGATTAAAAAATTTTTGAAAACCCGTTGCCCCTTTAACCACATGACCGTGCTGTTTAAAAAATCGGCCGTGCTGGCGGTGGGCGGCTATGTGCCGTTTCATTTTATAGAAGACTATTATTTATGGGCCCGGCTGGCCGCCCAAGACTTTAAAATGGCCAACTTACCGGACATTGTGCTTAACGCCCGGGTGGACAGCGCCCTGTACGGCCGGCGCGGCGGCCTAAAGTATTTTAAAAGTAATTTTAAAATGAGCCAAAAATTGCACGAGCTGGGGTTAATTTCCGGGCTTACCCTCCTGTTTAACACGGGGGTCCGTTTTACGGTACAAGTTTTAATGCCCAACGCCCTGCGCGGCTGGTTTTATAGGAGGGCCCTACGGTGAAAACAGTAGCTTACCTGATTTCTACCCTGCGCCGCACGGGGCCTACCAACGTGCTGGCAGGTATCGTCAAAAATTTGGACACCACCCGCTTTAAACCCGTAGTCATTACGCTCTCGCCGGAAACGGGGGAGGAAAACTCGTGGTATAGCCAACTGCAAGCCCAAGGCGTGCGGGTGTATAGTGTGGGCCTGTCGCGCCGGAAAGGATTGGTTTGCGGCGCTACCCGGCTTAAACACCTGTTGGGGCAAATTCATCCGGATATACTGCACGCGCATTGTTTCCGCTCGGCCTTGTTGGCCGCGCATTTTCAAAAAGCGTACCCCGCCTTGGCCACCGTGCATTGTGATTGGGAGCAAGATTTTAAACTGGCGTACGGCGCTGTGTGCGGGGCCGGGATGGCTTATTTTTATAAACGGGCGTTGGGGCGTTTGCAGGGCCGGGTGGCCTGCTCTAAAATGTTGGCCGATTTACTTAACCAAAAACACCCCCGCTTGCATGTTGACTACGTGGACAACGGCGTAGATACGGACAAATTTTACCCGGTAGCCGATAAAACGGCTTTACGCCAAGAGCTCGGGCTTCCCACCGATAAAAAAATCATCCTCTGGGCCGGTAACTTTTTGCCCGTCAAAAATCCGCTAGCCTTGGCGCATGCTATTTTGCAAATACCGCCCAACCGCTACTATTTTATTTTTTGCGGGGACGGCCCGCTTTTAGCTGCTTGCAAAGAGCTACTCAAAAACCGCCCGGATGTACGATTTACGGGATATATTACGAATATAGCCCCCTATTACCAAGCGGCGGATAGTTATGTTTCTACCTCTAAAAGCGAGGGGCTGCCGCTGGCCGTGCTGGAAGCACAATTTTGCGGGCTTATCCCCCTGCTTTCGGATATCCCGCAACACCGCTACACCTTACCGCCGGCACAGGCGGACCGTTGCTTGCATAACAACACGGTGCCCGGGTTAACGGAAAAATTACAGGCCCTACAAAGCCCCGCTAACACCGCTTTGAGGCAAGCCTGTGCCGAGCATATACAACGTTTTTCCGCCCCAAAAATGAGCCAAAAATACCAGGAGCGCTATGCCTATTTCAACTAACCAACCCGCTGTTTCGTTAGGCACTTGGGCCTTTGCACTGGCGGTGCTGGGGGTGCCTTTTAGCGGCGGCAGTTTAAGTTTAATGTATTATTACCCGGTGGTTATGCTGGTTATTGGGGTGATGTCGTTAAGTTTGTGTCGGGAAAAGTTCCGCTTTCAAAGCCAGCATCTGTATATTTTTATGCTATTAATGATTACCGTATGGCATTTGAATACCTCTATTGCGTATTTTGAAACCTCCAAAACGCTGGGTAGTTTAATTTTGTTTTTCTTACTGTTTTTTGTAATGGTCTTGCATACCCCCACGTTGCCGGAAATACGGCTGGTAGCGCGGTGTTTTGGGTGGTCGGGCATTCTAATTGCAATATTACTACTGATATTTAAACAAGAATATGAAATGGGCCGTTATTCTTATCCTGTCGGGGGACGTCTGCTAGAAGTAAATTATTTGGCCTGCTATTTGTCTCTTTCGTTTTTATTTGTATTTCACCAAGTATTAACCACCCGCAAATTAGTAAAATTTTTCTACGGTATAGGGGCTTTTTTAGTTCTGTATGCCCTCTTTTTGACCGGTTCGCGCGGGGCCTTTTTAGCGGTAGGAATTTCCGCTACGCTCCTGCTGTTTTACAATCCTAAAAACGCCGGATTTAAGTTACTTCTGTTACTTTTCTTGTTTGTGGTTGGGTTGTTTTTGTTGCCCGACACGTTAACCAACCGTTTCTTGCACCACAGTTATAACGACGGAAGCAACCAAATGCGCCTGCGGTTATTTGCCAATGCGTTTAGATTTATTATCCAAAAACCGTTGTTGGGATATGGGGTGGCTTCCGGGGCGGCTATTACGCATTTCGGTTCGGCCCATAATACTTTTTTGTCGGTATTGCTCAATTTTGGCGTGGTGGGATTTTTAATGTATGTAGGCATTTTATTTAAAAACTTCAAGGTATTATGGCAACGGGATATGCTCCTCTTTTTGGCCGTATTTACAGATTTGATGATTACCTCCATGATTATTACCAACTACAACACCATTCCGTTTTGGTTTACGGTCATCTTATTAACCTGGGCCAATCAATACAAGAAACAAT
>JAZLAA010000137.1:0-3064 GCA_045612945.1 Elusimicrobiaceae bacterium | reverse complement strand
CGTTTTGACAATAAATACAGCCAAATTATTCTTACGCACCGCGATTTTGAAACCCTGGGCGCAAGCCCTGCCCAAACACAGGGGATTGTCAGCCAGCCCACCATGATTCCCGGGGTAGAAGTATCGGCTCTTATTAAAGAGGAACCGGATAAAGTATCCGTCAACTTACGCTCGCGCGGCAGTGTGGATGTCAGCCAAATTGCTCAAACATTCGGCGGGGGCGGGCATGCACGTGCCGCCGGGTTCAAAGTAACCGGTTCCACCGTTTCCGATGTGGCAGATGCACTGGCTGATGAGGTACTCCGTGCCGTTACCGCCCTCTAACCCATTTGCAAGCGGGTTGTTACTCATTAACAAACCGGCCGATTTTTCTTCGCACGACATTATTGCTATTACCCGGCGCGTGCTGGGTACTAAAAAAATAGGTCACAGCGGTACGCTAGACCCTATGGCCACGGGGCTTTTGGTGTTACTGGTCGGGCGCGAAGCTACCCGCCAACAAAGCACGTTTTTAAAACTTTCTAAAACCTACCAGGCTGTTTTAAAACTGGGCGTGGAAACCGACACGTGGGACAAATACGGCACGCCCGTACGCACGGCCCCCGTTCCCTCCCTCTCCCGCGCACAAATACAACAAGCGGTAGCGCAACTTTCCGGCAAAATAGCCCAGCAAATCCCCCCCTTTAGTGCTAAAAAAATCAAAGGCGAAAAAATGTATGACCTCGCCCGCAAAGGCGTTGAACTGGAACCGCGTTTTAGTGAAGTAACCGTTTCGTGGGCAGACATTCGCCAACCCGCTCCGGATGAAATTGCGTTTACGCTAACGGGCTCAAGCGGAACATACGTGCGCGCGTTGGGGTATATGCTGGCCCGTAAACTGGGCACGGTAGGCCACTTGATACAACTGCGGCGCACCGCCATAGGAACGCACCGCTTGGAACACTCCTTTGACGGCAATTTACTGAAAACTTGCCCTCGCGAAACCCTATGGGCACAGGTACAAGCGTTATGAAAAATTTAATCACCATCGGCACATTTGATGGCATACATACAGGGCACCAACATTTATTTAATGTGCTGGAAACTCGTGCTGTGCAACACCGGCTACGCCCGCTTGTGTTGTATTTCCCGTTGCCGCCTAAAACGCTGTTAAGTGCACACCCGGAAATGTCCGTCTTAACGTTACCTAAAGAAAAGAAATCCTTGCTTGACCAACTGGGCGTGCGGGCCCAAACGCTGGATTTCCAAAAACTGCGTTCGTTGTCCCCCCGCCAATTTTTTAACCGGCTTTTACACCACTATAATTTGGGCGGGCTACTCATTGGGGCAGACTTTGCCTTTGGCAAAGACCGTAGTGGCTCGGCCGTGTTTTTGCGTGAAGCGTGCGGCGAGCATAATTTACCATTTGAGGTAGCCCCTTTTTATACCCAAGGGTGCGAAAAAATTTCTTCTTCGCTCATCCGCAAGGTGTTAGCACAAGGGGATATTCCCCGCGCGCGCACGCTATTGGGCCGCCCCTATGAATTAACCGGCACGGTAATTACCGGGCACAAACTGGGGCGCAAACTGGGTTACCCCACCGCTAATTTAGATACCGGAATTTATAAAATTTTGCCACTAGGCGTATTTGCGGTGCGCGTGCGCGTAGGGACAAAACTTTATGACGGGTTTTGCAACATTGGCTTTCGCCCCACGGTCAACACGCTCAGCACGCTACTGCCACTGGTAGAAGTACACATTTTTGACTTTAAACAAAGCATTTACGGGCGCAAAATTACCGTATGGTTTTACGAAAAACTGCGCGACGAAACCAAATTTAACGGCTTAGATGCCCTCAAAGCACAGCTGGCTAAAGACAAACAAACCGCCCGTGAAATGTTGCGCGACTCAAATTTGATATAATAAGCTAACTTAGTTTGTAAGGAGGCAAAACTCCCTTTTATAAGGGTAACTAACAATTTTATTCTGTTTTTGGAGTCGTATGGCAAGCATACGAATGTGACCGTGTTAAACACGGTGCAAGAACAGTCCAAAAACAGTCGTTTCAGACACAAAGTGAACGGACTAATTACCCGTTTGCTTTGTGTCCAATGTTTCTTGTCGTTCAGACAAGAGATTACGGCTGTTTTTATACGGGCACACTGTTCTTGGCTCCTATAAGGCGGCCGTTTTTCACGCCGTTTTAACGGGGCCCGGCAATAAAACTAAGGAGTATTATATGAAAAGAGGTTTCACCCTCATAGAGTTGTTAGTCGTTGTGTTAATTGTAGGTATCTTGGCCGCGGTAGCCGTACCGCAATACCAAAAAGCCGTTGAAAAAAGCCGCTTGACCGAAGTATGGAGCACGCTGGGCACCCTTCGCAAAGCGTTAGCGGTAAAGATGTTGCAAGGCCCAGGAACCACTACAGATGGGGTAAGCAGTTGGAACCCGGGCAACTTAGATGCCAGTATTACTTGTACTAGCAAACAAGGTGACAGATGTGACGTAGAATGCCCCTCCGGAAACTGGAGCAGTGGCAGTTGCCATTATGATAATGGAGCAAATGATGCTGGGGATGCTCCAACAACAACTTCCACTAATCCGGTAACAAGATTCCGTGGAACTTTTAGAGGAGATGATACTATCTTATATTTAGACAACAATGGGCGCGGTTGTACAGTACTCAGCGGCGGTACCGGCAACCCGTGTGCGGACTTAGGGGTATATTAAAAACACCTTACACACAAAACACCCCCGGCAAAACCGGGGGTCCCATTATACGTTCATAATTTTTTGTAATAAGATGGCGGATGGCCTGTAAATTTCTTGAACACCCGGCTGAAATGGGCAATGCTGCTAAAACCAACAATATCTGCGCATTCGGTTACGCTGATGGAGGTGTATTCCAGCATCTCTTTTGCCCGGTCAACACGCAGGCGCAGTTGGTAATGGTAAGGGGGAAGGCCGGTATAAGCTTTAAACAGGCGAATGAAATGGTCTTCGCTGATACAGCAGATGTTAGCGTATTTTTTGATTTCAATGGGGTGGTTATATTCTGCGTGCATCAGGCTCAGCACAACTTCC
>JAZLAA010000136.1:0-4513 GCA_045612945.1 Elusimicrobiaceae bacterium | reverse complement strand
AAACAGCCCCAGTGCGCATAACAAGAAAGCACCGGTGCATGAAGGTGTACGCAGTAACCCCCGTAGCTGTGCGGCTAAGGGTTGGTGGAGTGCGGGGGGCATGTGAGCCGGCGGGATAGGCAGTAAACTGACACTGGCCAGGATCCCGCACTCACAGGCGATTAAAAAGAGCAACGCAAACGAATACGGGGGAACCAGCCAGCGAAACATAAAGAAAGCTCCCACAAAACATACCAAGAATGCCGTAATCATGGCACGGTATTTTAAATCTACAAAGGTTTTTATGTGTGTAACGGGCAGGAGGTTATTAAGCCACGGGTAATAGCCGCCGGAGGAAAGACCGCCTGTAGCGTAAGCGGCAAAGATAAAAATTACCAAATACCAAGGCCGCGCGGCCGAGGGGGGGCAAAAAGCCAAGAGCGCACAAAGCAAATAAAATGGGCGGCTAATGAAGGAGAAACACACCGTTATTTTTTTAGCATCATACCCCTTGTAAACCAGATAATTACCGCCTAAATTAAATACCGAGGCAATATACGACGCTCCACCCAACAGCCCCAATACCAGCGGGTTGGCCCCCAGCCACAGAGCGTAGGCGCTTAAGAGCGTGCCGGTAGCAAAGGTATCCATAGCGGATACCCACTTATTATTTTGTACAAAATGCTCCAGGGTGGTTGACATACAATATACATATCATAACATATTAGGCGCCCGTGTGGATCACGCCTTGAAATACCATAAGGTTTTTATTATACTATGGGTACAATTTTATCTGTTTTTGGAACCGTATGTAGAATACGGATTCTTACCGGGTTCCGGTAGGTTCTTAACCGCCAAAAACAGCCGCTTAAAGCACAAAATAAACGGACTAATTACCCGTTTGTTTTGTGCTGAATGTTTGCCGCATTTTGCGGCAAGCTACGGCTGTTGTTGTTTAGGTAAGGTTAAGAACCTGGCAACAAGAGCCGTTTTTGTGTGGGTCTCCAAGACAGTTAAATTGAAAATAACACGAAAAGGAGGCAACACATGAAGTTGCAAAATAAACGAGGGTTTACCCTCATTGAGTTGTTAGTAGTGGTACTCATTATCGGTATTTTGGCGGCGGTAGCCGTGCCGCAATACCAAAAAGCCGTAGAGAAAAGCCGCCAGGCAGAAGCGTGGGCAATGCTTAAGTCTTTAAATGAGGCATTACAGGTTGCCCGGTTGGAAGGAAAAGAAGGGAATATTACATGGGGGGAACTAGGAGTAACTGTGGGAGGAATATCCCCGGAAACGTTTCTAGGCGCAGGTGCGTTGGGTACCAAAGATTGGTATTTTGGGCGGGATTCTGCAGCAGATGGGTCTGATGCTTATCCTGATATAATTGGAGCAATGCGGAATGGCGGAAATTATGGTTGGTATGGGTTAGCGCTTGTGAAAGGGGCACGCTATTGTTGCGGAACGGTGGCTACTTGTACAAAAGTGGGGCTGGCTCCTACAAGCACCACATCCGCTTTTACCGCAACAGGGAGTTCCCCTTGTTTTCCAATTGACTAATTAAGCCTAAAAACACCCCCTGCCAGCTGGACAGGGGGTATTTACTACATTCGGAGTTTCAAATTATTCCAACGAATAATTATTTCGCCTCTGTGGCCGGGGCTTCCGTTTCAGCAGTTTGGCCGTTAGCGTCGGTAGCACCGGTTGTTTTTTTAAGCTCCTGCAAGCGCGCGGCTTTGCCGGAGAGTTTGGTTAAGTAGTTTAGTTTGGCGCGGCGCACTTTGCCTACTTTTAAGACTTCAATGCTGTCCACGCGGGGGGAATGAATGGGGAAAATGCGTTCCACGCCCACGCCAAAGGAAATTTTACGCACGGTGAAAGTTTCACCAATGCCGGAACCTTTGCGGGCGATGACTACGCCGTCAAAAGCTTGCAAGCGTTCGTTATCGCCTTCTACTACTTTTACTTTCACGCGGACGGTGTCGCCCGCTTTAAAAACCGGGATATTGGTTTTTAAGTTGTGTTTAATATCCGTAATGTTCATAAATTTACTTCCTCCGAATTTTTTTAGCCCGTTTTGCCTTGGGTTGAGAGGCGGTTTCCAGCAAATCAGGCCTTAACTGTTTTGTAATTTCTAAAGCTTGTGCGTGTTTCCACGCGGCTATTTCTTTGTGGTTGCCGTTCAAAAGCACTTGCGGAACCTTCCGCCCGCGCCATACTTCGGGGCGGGTGTACTGGGGGGCTTCCAGCAAGTGGCCTTCAAACGATTCAGCCGTTGTTACGTCTTCCTTTTTAAAAGTGCCCTTTTGAAGCCGCGTAATGGCATCTATCATTACGCACGCGGCGGGTTCCCCGCCGGTTAAAATATAATCCCCTAAAGACACTTCTTTATCCACCTCCGGGTAAATACGGGCATCAATCCCTTCATAGTGCCCGCACACAATAATGAGGTGGCGTTTTTTGGCCAGTTTTTTAGCCAATTCCTGACTAAATACCTGCCCACGCGGACTGGTTAGCACCACATAAGATGATTTTTTACGCAGTTTGTTAATGGCCTGGTAGAGTGGTTCTGCCTTCATTAACATTCCGGGCCCGCCGCCGTAGGGGCGGTCATCAATCGTTTGGTGCTTGTCCGTGGTGAATTGCCGCGGACTTAGGGTACCCAGTTTTATGATTCCTGCTTGGCGCGCACGCCCCACAATACTGTGGGAAAGTGTTTGGTCAATTAAGTCGCCAAACGCAGTAATCACATCAATTTTCATTCGTCTTCCAGCTTTAAAGTGACCCGTTTGTCTTGGCTGACGCCGGCGGCGGTTAACACCGTACGCACGGCTTTAATAATGCATCCGTCTTTGCCAATCACGCGCCCTTTATCGGCCGCATCTACTTTAGTAGATAAATAAACCCGGTTTTGCTCCGTTTCTTCTTTTACTTCCACTTTATCCGGCGTGGACGAAAGGGAACGCAAGAGCAAGGTGGCTAATTCTTTCATAGCACGCCCCCTGGGGTTATTTGGCACTCGCTTTCTTAATCAAGCTGGCAACGGTTTGGGAAGGCTTTGCACCTACTTTCATCCAATATTCCACACGGGGCATATTGAGTTTAATTTGCTCAGCTACTTCTGCGTTGCACGGGTGGTATTGGCCAAGCACTTCTTTGGCTTCACTGCCCACGGCGGATTTTTTTTCAATCGCCACTACTCTGTACTGCGGCTGGGCTTTTTTGCCAACCCGTTGTAATCTGATTACTACTGCCATGTATGTCTCCTTATGTTTGCTTTTACTTTAGTAAAAGCGGTTTAAATTTTCGGCGTTGCCTGTTTAATTTGCTTGAGGGCCAATTCAGGATCCGCAGACGAAAAAATTGCATTTCCGGCTACCAGCGCATCCGCTCCGGCCGCTATAACCAACGGGGCGGTTTGGGCGTTGATGCCGCCATCTACTTCCAGCCAAATTTTCTTGCCGGAAGCTTGGATAATGCGCCGCACCGCTTGGATTTGCGCGGGGGCACTGTCTAAAAACGCTTGCCCGCCAAAACCGGGGTACACACTCATTACCAAAATTAAATCTACTTCATCCGTTAGCACGGTTAGCACGTCCGGGCGGGTATCGGGTTTAATAGATACCCCGGCTTTCACCCCTAACGCGCGGATTTGCCGCAGCGTTTGGCGGGTGTCATCTTCCGATTCTACGTGCACGGTTAGTGCATCCGCCCCCGCTTGTGCAAACGGTTCAATAAACTGTTGCGGATGCGTTACCATTAAGTGTACGTCTAACGGTAAATCAGTTTGTTTTCTCAAAGAACGTACCAACGCCGGGCCAAAACTTAAATTCGGCACGAAGTGCCCGTCCATAATATCTACGTGCAACCAATCGGCCCCGGCTTTTTCTACCTGCGCTACGGCCGCGCCCAAGTGGCACAAGTCTGCAGACAGGATAGAAGGCGCAATAGATATTTTACCATTTACTGCGGGCATTTTGGAAATAATTTTCATTTTACTTCCCGTTCCCGCACCAAAACGCCGTCCACAAACACGCGTACCGTGGCAAAGCTGGTGAAGGGAATTTCCACGTCAATTTTAGAGCCGGGTTGGCGGGTTTCGTTTAAAATTTCGGTTTCGCCGGTTACATCTTCGGCCACTACCCGCACGCGGCTGTCTTTCTTGCCTTGGGGCAGTTCGTAATGCAGGTGGTAGGATTTTTCGTCCTCGGCGGTTTCACGCCGGCTGACCACCACTTCCACGTTGCTACCGGGGGCAATTTGGCTGTCTGCCGCCGGGCGTTGTTGGGCAACAATACCGTTGGCAAATAAAGAGTTAGGGTCTTCTTTAATAATTAAATTCACATCTTGGTGGCTGGCCCACAAGGTGGCTTCGACCAATTTTTTGCCCTTAAAATTAGGAACTAAAATTACGCTGGCGGGTGGCGCCCCGTTAGAAGAAATAAGTGAAACGGCAGTTCCTTTTTGTACCATACTGTCTGCCTTGGGGGTTTGGGCTAAAATGGTGCCTTTTTCGTAGGTAAGCGAGTAGGCATTT
>JAZLAA010000135.1:0-10148 GCA_045612945.1 Elusimicrobiaceae bacterium | reverse complement strand
TGTTTCCAAACAACAGGAAACCACGCAAGAAGAATATTATGTAAAAATGACCCGTATTAAAGAGTTCCCGATGGAGGCCAACCTCACGCGCTCCACCGTTACCACGCCTGTCATTGCTGACAGTACCAACTACAACACGGTTAGCCTGTTGGATAAAGGCCGGGTGCAAAAAGAAACGGCTGTGGTGCGCGGGGAGTTTGTCAAAGAGGGCTTGCCTAACATCGGCCTGGAATATACGCAAAACCAAACCGAGTATGACCTCATGCAACGTAAAGACGACACCCACACTTACGGGGCCACCCTCACGCATAATACTGCTTCGTTTAAAAATATCCAGGCCGGGTATCACTACACTACGGCTGCCATTGACTATGCCCATACCCGCCACTTGGAAGATGATACCTATTACAATACGGACGAGCAAACCCATAAAGTAAATGCTAAGTTTACCTACCAGCCTACCAATCGTTTTAACTTTACTCCCTCTTACAGCTTAAGCAAGAGTAAAGAGGATCGTACCCATTACCAAATAGGAGGAACCGATGCGCGCCGCTACCCCAAAGCCATGAACCAGAATACGGGTTTTAACTCTACCTGGAAGATTGCCAAGTGGTTGGCTCCGTCGGTCAATTACACCATTAACACGCAGGAAAACAATAACCTCAATATCAAAAAAAGCGTCAACGGACAAGCCACCTTTAATGTGGGCGAAGTAAAAACCGTTACCCGTAGCTCGGACGGGGGCATAACCTTAACGCTTAATGGCAGTGAACTGTTGCCCAAAAGCAAATTGTTTAATACCTTTGTTATTTCGTCCAGTTACCGCTTGCAAGATGCCGACACGTGGGATGATGTAGATCGTGGGTTTGATTCGCGCAAAGAGTTGTGGATACGTAGCTCTTTAAAAGATACTGGGCGTTTTGGCTATCGGCGCAGCATGACATTGCGCGATACATTTACCTCTACCCAACGTTGGAGCCCGCTGGCCAAATACCAGTTTTCCGGTGCGCTGGCACCGTTGCAAACCATGAGTATTATTAACAATTTCTCTAAGACCCTTCAAAATAACGAGCAAACTGGTACCCGGTATGACTCTACCAGCCGTACTTTGCCGGATTTGACGTGGAGTATTTCCGACTTGGAAAAATTCTTTTATGCCGGGCGCTGGCTGAGTGCCTCTAACTTAAAACTGCGCTATAGCCAAATTGAGCAGACTAGTATTGGCAGTGAAGAAAAGAAAACCACCCAATACGGCGGAGATTTACGCTTTATGTTGTTTAATTATTTTGATACGGTTCTTAATTACACACGCCACGAGTCTAATACACAAGATTTGCGCGGTGGGTATAGTGCCCAGCGCATCTTAGATAATGATGTTTCCGCGCAGACTTCTTTTTATGTAGGTTCTATGCGTATTACACCTAAAGTACTTTATAATGCGCACGATAAATGGCTGGTACGCGGGCTCATTAGCGAAAGTTCCCGCCAGTGGGTACCTAGCTTAAACCTGCGGTGGGATTTTAACTTGCCCCGCGGCTGGCAGATGCCATTTATCAACCGTACCTATAAAACCACCAACCGTGTGATTTGGAATACCACCTTTACCTACACGGATAAAAAATCCCCGGTGGAGGTAAAAGACAATTATCATTTGTTTGATTGTACTTCATCGTTAGATTATGAAATGTCTCAAAATTTACGCTTTACGCTTAGTGGCGGACTGTCCGTAATGGATCATGCGTATGTGGAGAGCGAGGATTACACAGCTTACAATGTGGCGGCCAACATTACGGTTCAATTTTAGGCATGTTTTGCAGGTGCTGTGGGAGCGGCTACGCTGGGTGTTTTGGCCGCGCACGTGCTTGGCGTGTGGGAAAGATTTACCCGCCAGCGCGAAGGGCCTGGTGTGTGCCGCTTGTGAACAAGGGCTTACTTTGCCCGGTCCGCTGGTTTGCCAACGTTGCGGGGTGGTATTAAAAAATGGCGGGGCGCATTGTTTCCACTGTCGTGGCAGTAAAGCCGCTACATATAAGTGCAAAGTGATTCGTTCGGCTTGCGCGTTTAACGCCTCTTCGCGCGGGCTCATCTATGCGCTTAAATACCAGGGCATGATATACACCGCCGGGTATATGGGTGAGTTGATGGCCCGGCGGTTTTCCTACTACCCAGAACTGGCTGGGGCAAATTTAGTTGTGCCGGTGCCGTTGTTTTCTAAACGCTGCCGCCAACGCGGATATAACCAAAGCGAGCTTTTAGCCCGCGCTTTTTGCAAACACACGGGGCTTCCATTAGACTACATTTCGTTAGAGCGTGTACGTGATACCGCCTCGCAAACCAAGTTAGGGCGTGCCGCCCGTCAGGAAAATATGGCAGATGCGTTTTGTATCAAAAATCCGACGGCCGTAAAAGGTAAAACCGTGTTACTTATAGATGATGTAGCCACCACGGGTTCCACGTTAGAAGCGTGTGCCGTGGCTTTGCGCTTGGCTGGGGCCAAGCGCGTGTTGGCCTACACGTTTGCGCGGGAAAATTAACTTTTAGTGGTACATGATGATACAGGCCCCAATTGCTTGGGGCCTGTGGGTTTATTCTACGTAACAGTTAGAAGAGGTTGTTCCTGTCTGCCCCTCTGAGGTCATACATGCTGTTCCGGCGTTGTGCAAACCAATCTGCCGGCAATAACCGTCATGCCAATTCTCGCCACAATGTTTTACTCCGTTTGAAATACTGAGTATGCTGTTGGTAGAGCCCGCTCCTGTTCCTTTGTTGTTAGCTCTGGCAGCCGCGGAAACTACACCGCTGGAGTCTTGGGCAATGGCGTAGATAAAATCACCTTTGTCAAACGTATATCCCGTGGCTCGTGCGCCGTTATCATCTACAAAGGAAATTGCCAACTGGTCAAAGGTGTAACCCGCATTGTGGGTGCCCATTTCCAAATTTTTGGCGGCGAGGGCCTTGTTAATGGCATCTAGCGTTGCCCAAGCCTCCGTTGCCCGGCTTTTGAGTACTGCTTTTTGGTACTGCGGCACGGCTACGGCGGCTAATATACCTACTATGAGTACTACTACCAGTAGCTCTATAAGCGTGAAGCCGCGGGCACTAAATAAAGGGGTCATCCCCGAGGGCTTTTGTCGGGGATCTATTCCGCTTTGTTTAGCTAAGGCAGAGATTCCCGACCGAAACATTCGGGAATGACAGGTTTTATTGACTGCATTTGTGTTTTTCATAAACAACTCCTTTTAGTTAATTTCAATTTAACTGTTTATGAAAACCCCACACAAAAACGGCCCCCTTATGTGAGCCTGACTAAGTTACCCATGATAAGACAGCCGTAGCTTGCCGTTTAAAAACGACAAACATTCAGCACAAAACATCCGGGTAATTAGTCCGTTTGCTTTGTGCCTAAACAGCTGTTTTTAGACTTAGTCAGCGCCTTTGTTTACAAAGGTTCTCCGTATCCGTTACGGTTCCAAAAACAGTTCAAATTGTACCTATATTATATAAAAAAGATGTTGACTTGCAAATTGGGTGCTCGCGGCCGGTTTAAGCCGCCTGTAAGAACAAACGAAAGCACGGTTTTGCGGTGCGAACCGCACGAGCATTTGCGAGCCGCCCGGGTTTAGATGACCCAACCCCAAGAGAGAAAGAGAGGGAAAAGAGAGCCTAACTGTGTTTTGTGGGCGGGATTGTTTTTGGCTTAGTGCCGTTACCCATTAAGTTTGTTGCCAAATTTAGTATCTTCCACGCTGGTTGTTTGTCGTTGCCGTTGCCGTTACGCCGTTAACGTTGCCGTAGCGGGCCGTCAAAAGACGGTAAAAACAGACTAGAAATTTTGCTTGTTTGAGCAACGCGAGTTGGCAAAATTTCCTGTTTTTAGTGTCTTTTGTGAGCGTTGGCAACGAGCTTTTTGTGTACTTTTTGGCGACCCAAAAAGTACAAAATAATTTTGCATAAAAGACCCTGAAATAAATTCAGGGATTAATTTATTTAAATGTGCCGTTAGGCCGTTATCCAGGAGGTTATTGCCCGCAATTGGGGGATAAATTTATTGAGCGGGAGCTTCCGCCACAGGGGCCGGTTGCACTTCTACCGGGAAAAGTTCATCTGCCATTTTTTCCACTTTTTCACGGGCTTGGTTATAATCTTGGGCGGCTTGCATAAACTGGGCGGTGGGGCGGTTGGTCTCCACATTTTTGGCCATTTCTAGTTCCAGTACCGATTTTTTGAGCTCAAAATCTTCTACGGCCAGCCATAGTTTGAGGTGATTGACCAGGCGGTCTTTTTCTTCATTAACAATTACCGGGCAAGATTCCAGTGCTTGGTTTAACACGTCCAACTCTTGCAAAGCGTGCTCTTTATCTGTTTGGGTAAAAATGGGGTTTTGCTCGTTTAATTGCGGCACGGAAACAGCCGCCGCGCGCACGGTGGAATGTTCGGGCAAGAACGTGTTGCCTACAATCATTCCACCCGCAAACAGTAAAGCCATGGTTAAAGCATAAAGCGCGTATTTCATGGTGTTATTATAGCAAAACTCAGCGGTAGTTGGTAAATTGCAACTCTACACCGAAATCTTTGCCTTTTAACAGGGCAATGACGGCTTGCAACTCGTCCTTGGACTTGGACGACACGCGCAACTGGTCGCCCTGGATGGAAGCGGCTACTTTAAGTTTGGCTTCCTTAATGGTTTTTGAAATTTCTTTGGCTTTTTCGGCCGGGATGCCCTGCTGGATTTTAATCAGCTGCTTGGCGTTGCCACCCAAGGCCGCTTCTATTTTCTGCGGGATTAAATTTTTAAGTGCTACCCCGCGTTTGGCCAGGCGGGTAAATAAAATGTCGCGCAGGGTATTTACTTTGTACTCGTCCGAGGAGGCCAATTTTAATTCGCCCTCTTTGGCGTTTAACTCTAAGGAAGAGTTCGTGCCCTTAAAATCATAGCGGTTGGTAATTTCTTTGGTAGCGGCGGACACGGCCTCGCTAATCACATTTACATCCACTTTTGAAACTACATCAAAACTAAAATCTGCCATACGGTCCTCCTCATTAAAAAGGTAGTTCTTTTCCCCATTATTATACTTTTTTTGTACAATAATTGAAGGCAAGCCGGGCTTGCCAATTTATAAGGAGGAAGTACTTCGTGCTGGCGGGGCAACCCGCATACTTACTTGTTATGAACATCAAAATTCGTTTAACCGTAATGAATTTTTTGGAATTTGCCGTATGGGGGGCGTATCTAACCTCCATGGGCATTTTTTTAGCCGGGGCCGGGTTTGCAGATAAAATCGGCTGGTTTTATGCCACGCAGGGCTTTGTGTCTTTGTTTATGCCGGCGGTAATCGGTATTGTGGCAGACCGCTGGGTGCCTGCCCAAAAAATGCTGGGCTTGTGCCACTTGTTAGCGGCTGTATTTATTGCCGCGGCCGCGTGGTTGGGCGCGCAGACGCAAATCTGTTTTTCGCACCTGTTTGTGTGCTATACGCTTAGCGTAGCTTTTTATATGCCTACGCTGGCGCTTTCCAATTCGGTGGCCTATACGGCCCTTCGCCAACAAAATCTGGACACGGTAAAATGCTTTCCGCCCATTCGTGTATTTGGTACGGTAGGGTTTATTTGCGCGATGTGGATTACCAACTTTGCCCACTTTGCCCAAAGCTACACGCAGTGGTACTTCTCGGCCGCGCTGGGGATCTTGCTGGGGCTGTACTGCTTTACGTTGCCGGCCTGCCCGGTAAACACCCAAAAAGCCAAAACATTGGCCGAAGCATTGGGCTTAAAAGCGTTTGCGTTGTTTAAAGAGAAAAAACTAGCCACTTTCTTTGTATTCTCTATGCTGCTGGGGATGTCTTTACAAATTACTAACGGCTTTGCCGGCCCGTTTATTACCGGGTTTAATGAACTGGCGGGATATACAGGCTCGTGGGGGGCTAATAACGCTACGGCGTTAATTTCGCTTTCGCAAATTTCGGAAACGCTGTGTATTTTGCTGATTCCCTTCTTTTTAAAACGTTACGGCATAAAAAAAGTAATGCTAATTAGTATGTTAGCGTGGGTGCTTCGCTTTGGGTTTTTAGGGCTGGGCAACCCCTCTACGGCAGTGGGGATTATTCTGTTGGTGTCCTCTATGATTGTGTATGGGGTGGCGTTTGATTTCTTTAATATTTCCGGGTCCTTGTATGTGGACCAGGAAACCGACCCCTCCATTCGCTCCTCCGCGCAGGGCGTATTTATGCTGATGACCAACGGTTTTGGTGCGGCGATTGGTTCGCTGGCGGCGCAGAAAGTAATTAATTGCCTGGTTACCAGCCATTTGGACCCGTCTAAACTGGTCAACGGGGTGTACCCGGCGGCTCTTTCGCAACAGATTATGAGCGGTTGGCAAAATAGCTGGTTTGTATTCGCGGGGTTTTCACTGGTAGTAGCGGTGTTGTTCGCGTGGTTGTTTAAGTACAAACATTCTACCCAACCTTAATGCTGTGTACATTTATAAGCAAAGCGTACCTGTGTGTACAGGTACGCTTTTTTATACATAAAAACACCCCGGCCTAAGGAGCACGGGGTGTCTAATAACCTAAAACTTATTTAGCAGTTTTAGCAGCGGTTTTTACGCCGGCTTTGTTAGCCACTTTGGCTAAGCGCGATTTTTTGCGCGCGGCCGTTTTCCAGTGAATGACCTTCTTTTTAGCGGCCTTGTCAATGCAGGAAGCAGCGGTGCTTAGGTCTTTTTTCAAGGTTTTGGCTTTCGCAGTGGCGGAAGCTTTTACCGTTTTGGTTGCCACGCGGACTTTTTTAATTAAGCCCTTGTTGGCAGAGTTTCTTTTTTCAGCTTGACGCTGAGCTTTAAGGGCGCTGGTATGGCGGCCCGTTTTCAATTTTGCCATGTGTACTAATACCTCGTATCAAAAAATCAGTTCGCTATATTATACCTTTTCACGCGTGAATTGGTCAACGGGTTTTTATTTGTTACAATAAAACTATGGATGTGCGGATTTCTCTTTTACCCCGTTCGCCTGGCGTATATGTGATGCGCGGCAAAGACGGAACCATTCTCTACATTGGTAAAGCCAAAAATTTGGCCGACCGGGTAAAGCAGTATTTTCAGGAGTCTAACCTCTACTCCCGCGGGTGGAAGTTGCCCAGCCTGTTACCGTTGATTGCCAAGATAGACTATGTGGCTTGTGTCAGCGAGCGCGATGCCTTGGTGCTAGAAGAAAAACTGATTAAACAGTACCAGCCGTTTTTTAATTCGCTAGGTAAGGACGGCAAAACGTATCCATATTTGAAACTGTCGCTTAGCGAAGATTTTCCGCGTTTACAACTGGTGCGCAAAAGTGCGGCAGATGCGGGCAAAAAAAGTGCGGACGTTTACTATGGGCCGTACCCCAAATCTTACATTGTAAAAAGCTTAATGCGTTTTTTGTTGCAAACCGGCTATGCGCCGCTACGGCGGTGTAAGTGGAAATTTTCACGCCAAAAACCGCTAGATCCCCATAAAATAAACACCTGTATCTATTATCACACCGGCCAATGTCCCGCGCCGTGTGCCGAGAAGATTTCGTACGAAGATTATCAACAAAATGCCCGGCGCTTAGCCGATTTTTTAGGGGGACAGGTAGGTAATTTGCAAAGTACGCTAACGGCCCAAATGCAGGCCCATTCGGCACGGCTAGAATATGAGCAAGCCGCGCTGTACCGCAATTTATTGCGCGCCTTGGAGCACATGCAAGAGCGTGTGCTTATCGGTCAGTTTAAAGACGAGTATATTACCACCGCCTTGGAAAATACCGACAAATTAAAACGTTTGGCCGAAGTGATTGGATTAAGCAAACTGCCCGTGCATATAGAAGCGTTTGATAATTCACACTTGTTTGGGCGCGAAGCGGTGGGGTGTATGGTGTGCTTTGTCAACGGTGAGAAAAACCACGAACATTACCGCCGTTTTAAAATTAAAACTCCCATGCCTGTTAAAGGCGGTAGCGATTTTGCCATGATGGAGGAAAGCGTTTTTCGCCGTTTGCGCCAGCTCAAGCGCAATCCTACCCAAATGCCCGACCTGCTACTGCTAGATGGCGGCAAAAGCCAACTCCACGCTGCCTTAAACGCCTTGGACCGGGCTGGGCTATATATCCCGCTGATTGCTTTGGCTGAAACACACGAAGGTATTTACGTACCTGGTGCCAAGGAGAGCATAAAACTACCCATAGAGGACCCGGCCTTACAGCTTCTCATGCAAATACGCGACGAAGTACACCGCTTTGCCATCACCTATCACCGCAAACTGCGCGATAAAAAACAACTTTTTGCTTAATTTTTAGCGTTGACCGCGTACGTATTCAAAAAACCGGATAACTCGCGGGTCGCACTGTACATCACGGGTTAGAATAGGGCGTTTTAAGTGTACCCCGGCCAAGGTGCGGCAGCGGCTGAGCGCCACATACGTTTGCCCGGGGGCAAAGGCACCGCGGCCCATATCTAAATAGATGCTATCAAACGTAAGTCCTTGTGATTTGTGCACCGTAATCGCCCACGCCAGTTTTAAGGGGTATTGCTTAAAAAATCCCTTGACCCGGGGGGTCAGTTTTTGGGTAAGGGGGTTAAGTTCGTAACGTATCTCTTCCCATACGTGGGGTTGCACATCGTACACTGCGCCTTTGAGCTCTACGCGGATAAAATCTTCCCCCAGTTCGCACACAGTGCCAATGTCGCCGTTGACCCAGTGTTCGTCGTTTGTAAGCATCATAATTTTAGCCCCCACTTTAAGGTGCAGTTCTTTATCGGCGGGTGGGGTTTTTGTAAAGGTATCGTCTGCAGTTGCGGTATAAATGAAGGTTTGCCCGGGCAGTTTGGCCAGTTGTTGTTGATTACACTGTGCAGCAGTATAATTGGTGGTAGCCAGTAAAACAGCGTTTTCTAACACTTTAGGCGTTTGGGTAGCTACCTGTTTGTTGAGTGCGCTGTCTAGTTGGGGTTGGGAAACGCGCCCCTCCCGGATAAGATGTAGTAAAGAGGCATAATCCCTATCGGCACTCTGGCGGAAAATGCGTTTGAGCTCGAATACTTCTAGCGGTAAGCGAGAAAGAGCCTGTGCTTCAAAAAAATACGGGCTTTTATAGCGGGCATTAAAGTAAGGGGCCAGCCCACCTGAAGAGCTTTCTTCCACAGGTGGAAGTTGGTATAAATCGCCAAATAAAATAACCTGCTTGCCTCCAAAGGGTTCGTTTGTATGGGTGGAACGTTGTAAAATATAGTCCAGTGCGTCCAATAGGTCGGCGCGGAGCATGGAAACTTCGTCAATAATAAGGGTGTCAAAACTTTCTACCGTTTTGCGCGGCAGGCGGCGCAGGGAAGCGGTGTCTAGCAAGTTACCCGGTTTTAAGCGAAAGAACGAGTGTACTGTTTGCCCGTGTACGTTGATGGCCGCCAGCCCGGTGGTAGCCAGCACTACCACGTTTTTGGCAGTGTGCGCGGCAAAGTGTTTAAGAAGCGTAGTCTTACCGGTTCCGGCGCGCCCCGTAATAAAAATAAGTGGGTATTGTGCACCCGGGCTTTCCAACAACGCGAGGGCATCTTTAAATTCATCTGTTAAAATAACCGGCGGCATACGGCCCTCTGGGGAGGTTATAGGCTGGCCCATGTAAAAGAGATTATCATCCCCAGCGTGTAGCTGGTTACGTTGATAACCACACTGAGTATGCAAGACTCTTTAAGTGTAATATCTTTGCGGTTAATAATAGCAATTAGTCCTGCTTCGGCCAATACGCAGAAAATCCATAACAGTGCACTCTGTGCCACATAGTGTACCAACACTCCCCACACCAGGGCCGTGGTCAGCACATTGGCAATGGCTACCCCGTAAAGAATGGTAAAGCGTTTTTGCTGGTAGAAAATAAACGCGGTTGCGCACAATAGCTCTAACACTAAAATCAGTGCTAAAGACCCCCATGCTTGTGCCCGCAGGTACAAAGGTTCATTAGGGGGGGTGTCGACCGGTTCTACACGCAGGGTGTGCTCGTCTACAAACACATTTAGTTGGGTAATTAGCGTATTGCTTAGGGCAAATACGTTACTTGAACGGGTCGAGCCATCCTCAAACGCCACCACCAGCTTGGCAAAGGGTTCAAAATCATACGCCACGGCTTCACAGGCGCCCGGCC
>JAZLAA010000134.1:0-1960 GCA_045612945.1 Elusimicrobiaceae bacterium | reverse complement strand
TTACGATGAGCGTAAAAGTCAAGTGGGCACGGGGGACCGCTCGGAAAAAATCCGTACCTACAACTTTCCGCAAAGTCGCGTAACGGACCACCGCACGGATAAATCCTACCATAATCTTTTAGAAATTATGGAAGGCAACATTGAGCCCATTTTAACGGATTTACGCACATATCGCGTGGAACAAAAACTCAAAAACCTGCAAATCTAATGACGATTGTCCAACTTTTGCAAGCCGCTTCCAGCCGCCTGTCCGTTGCCGGGTCCGACGAACCCGACGCCAACAGCCAGTGGTTGTTAGCGCACGTACTGAGGGTAACGCGCACGTGGATATTGGCAAACGGCAATTTTGAAGTTTCCGATAAAGACCAACATACGTTTGAACAGTTGCTTAAACGTAAAGAAGGCGGGGAGCCGCTTTCCCATATTGTGGGGGTACAACCCTTTTGCGGGTTAGATATTATGGTAACGCCGGACGTACTAACCCCACGTCCGGAAACCGAAGATTTGGTCGCGCAAGCCGCCGCGTATTTTGACAAAAAAGGCTCTTATACGTTTTTGGATATGTGTACCGGTAGCGGGTGTATTGCCGTGGCGTTAGCAGTTACATTTCCCCATGCGCGCGTGCTGGCGGTAGATATTTCGCAAGCAGCTTTAAAAGTAGCTCAAGAAAATGTCCGTAAGCATAAGTTGCAAGAGCGCGTGCAAATCCTCCACAGTAATTTATGGGAAGAAGTAACGGGCACGTTTGATTTAATTATTGCCAATCCGCCCTATATTCCTACCCCAAATTTAGCCAATTTAACGCGTGAAGTCCGGCACGAACCCACCCTGGCCCTGGACGGTGGCCCGGACGGGTTTTGTGTTACGCGCCCTTTGTGTGCGGTGGCGGACAGCTTTTTGCGCCCCGGAGGGCTCCTTGCATTGGAATTGGATGACGGTCAAGCCTGGCCGCTGGCGCGCGGGTTAGCCGAAATTGGTTGGCAAGCCCAAGTTAAAAAAGATATATTTAACGTAGAGCGTTTTGTATTTGCTACACGCAACTAGGGGGATTTTTATGGATAGGTTTTTAATTCAAGGCGGAAAAAAATTAAACGGCACCGTTCATATTAGCGGCAGTAAAAATGCAGCGTTACCCATTTTGGTGGCCACGCTGTTAACCGACCAGCCCTGCGTGTTGCACCGTGTGCCCAATTTACGTGATGTTCGTACCACGCTTAAAATTTTGGAGTATTTGGGTAAAAAAATTACCTATCAAAACAACACCGTTACCGTAGAAGCCAACGGCCCCTTAAAAAATAATTTACCGTATGAACTGGTCAAACAAATGCGTGCCAGTTTTTGGGTGGCCGGCCCCTTGCTGGCGCGTTTTAAAGAGGCAGATATCCCGTTGCCCGGCGGGTGTGCTATTGGCGTGCGCCCGGTGGATATTCACTTAAAAGGTTTTGAGCAACTAGGTGCCCAATGTGAAGTAAAAGCCGGCAATGTGCTTATCCGTGCTCAACAATTAACCCCGGCGCAAATTGTGCTACGCTTTCCCAGTGTGGGGGCCACGCAAAACCTGCTGATGTGTGCGTGTTTAATCCCCGGGGAAACCATTTTGGAAAATACGGCTAAAGAGCCCGAAGTAGATGACGTTATTTTGTTCTTAAACAAAATGGGGGCCGATATTCACACAGATGACAAGGGCCGCCTTATTGTACGCGGCCAACGTGTCTTACACGGGGCCGAGCATACCGTCGTGGCGGACCGTATTGAAACGGGTTCATTTATTTTAGCCGCCGCCGCCACTCGCGGGGATGTAACCGTGGCGGATTGTGTGCCCGAACACAACGCTATTTTGCTTAGCGACTTGCGCGAAGCCGGTTTTACGTTAGACGTGTCCGATACTTTTGTCCGCGTGCAGGCTTACCATGGCCCGATAGCTCCTGTGCGGGTACGTACGGCGCCTTACCCCGGTTTT
>JAZLAA010000133.1:0-10239 GCA_045612945.1 Elusimicrobiaceae bacterium | reverse complement strand
CGAAGTTCAAGGGATTGGCGCTATAGACTTTGCTTTCCGGGGGTTCCGCTCCAAAATTGCTACTGCTTTTAACAAAGAGCTGGGCCAAAGCCACGAATGTGTATCCTGCGGCCAGTGTGCCCGTGTATGCCCAACGGGTGCGTTGATGCCCAACTCTCAAGAAATTGAAAAAGTATTTGAGGCGATCAACAATCCCGCCAAAAAAGTAGCGGTACATATTGCCCCTGCCGTGCGTGTGGGGTTGGGTGAAATTTTTGGGCTCCCCCAAGGCCAAAACGTAGACGGTAAAATTGCTACGGCTCTTCGTATGCTGGGGTTTGATTATGTGTATGATACCGCTTTTGCCGCCGATTTGACGATTGTGGAAGAAGCTAGCGAATTTATTGAACGCTTTACCAAAAAAGACCGTCTGCCCCAACTAACCAGCTGTTGCCCGGCGTGGGTCAATTACGTAGAGAAATACGCACCGGAGTTCTTGCCTAACTTGTCCAGCGCGCGTTCGCCTATGCAAATGATGGGCCCTGTGATTAAGGCGGATTTTGAACAACGGGGGGGTAAACGTGAAGATTTGGTAGTAGTGGCGGTAATGCCGTGTTCAGCCAAAAAATATGAAGCGACCCGCGAGGAATTTTCCGTCAATGGCAACCCGGATACAGACTATGTGGTTACCACGGTGGGGTTGGCACGTATGATTAAAGAGGCTGGCATTGATTTTGTGAACTTGGAAAACGAATGGTTTGATATGCCTTTTGGTACTAAAACGGGTGCCGGTGTTATTTTTGGTGCGTCCGGCGGTGTAATGGAAGCGGCGTTACGCTTTGCCTTGGCAGAACTAGATCCGGAAAATGCCCGTAGCGTCAAATTTACCAGCTTACGCGAAAGCAGTGTATTCAAAGAAAAAACTATTAAAATTGGAGATACCGAAATTCGCGTAGCGGTAGTGAGTGGGCTTAAAAATGCCCGTAAGCTGCTAGATGACATTAAAGCCGGTAAAAATAAGTATGACTTTATAGAAGTAATGTCTTGCCAAGGCGGTTGTGTGGCCGGTGCCGGTCAACCGCAATTTGACGGGTGGGCTCCGCGTAAACGCCGCGCGGAAGGTTTGTACCAGGAAGATACGGAACTGGCTTATAAATCGCAAGATAATAGCGGTGTCATGGCGTTGTATGGACGTATTTTTGACAAGATTGGCGGCAAACGTGCTCACCAATTGTTACATACGCACTACACCGACCGCAAAGATAGAACCGGGCAGAAGAAATAAACGCTTGTTTTTATCATAACATAACACACCCCCGACTATGGTCGGGGGTGTGTGTTTAATAAGGTAGTTTAGTCAAACACTTGGCCTAATTCGGCACATTTTTTCCCGTCGTCGTTATCTGTACAAGATTTCCCTTGAGAATTTACAGAAAGCTCATAAAACGAAGAATTCTCATCTTTAAATATAGCTTGGGGATCATCTACCGTCCCTCTTATAACATAGGCACACAATTGAGACTTATTAAGTGGACAAGGTACAAGACATTGACCAACGGATATGGCTTCGCAAACAATATTGACATCTAGACCTCCGGGTGTTAGCGCTACTTCTCCCCATTCGTTGAAAGCCGCTTCTCCTTTGGACAACAGGTGTACACTGGCTGCTTGGCGGATGGAAGCTAGATTGGCCCACACCTCCGCAAGGCGGCTTTTGTTAACGGCTTTTTGGTATTGCGGCACGGCGACTGCTGCCAAAATACCTACAATAAGTACTACTACTAACAACTCTATGAGGGTAAACCCCCGTTTTGTGTTTTTCATAAACATCACCTCTTTTTTAATTTCAATTTGAATGCTTATGAAACCCACAAAAACGGCCCTTTGCTTTGCGAATTATCACGCCCACAAAACAAACAGCCGTAGTTCTTGCAAAAAAGGCAAGACACGTTCGGTGCTACAAAGGCGGGTAATTAGTCCGCCCCCATAGCACCTAATCGGCTGTTTTCGGAGTGATAATTGTTGCTTAGCAACGGCGCCTTAACAGGCTTCCAAAAACAGTTCAAATTGTACCTATAGTATAATAAAAAAAGGCTGGAAAAACCAGCCTTTGCATAAACTTTGAAACAAGTTTATAAAAGCACTTTTTTGGCTGCCTCAAAAATAATTTCCAAGGCGCGGTAAATGGGGCGCTGACCAAAGTAAGTTTCCCATTTATATTCGTAAAGTTTATCGCTAATGCCAAACGCCGCCACCCCCTTTACCTTGCGTTTTTGGCATACTGCGTAAAAGGCGGCGGTTTCCATTTCTACAGTCAATACATGATGTTTTTGATAATGTTTAATTTCTTGTTTTGTTTCGCGAAAAATGGCGTCGGTCGTCCAGTTGCGCCCTAAATGGAAAGGCTGTTTGGCTGCCAACAGTGCCCGGGTAAGGCGTGTTAAAAGCGCCTTACTGGGGGTGGCTACTTCCGTGCGAACATAACAAGGAGACGTGCCATCATCACACAAAGCTTGGTCACACACACAAATATCGCCGGGTTGCAGTTCTTCTTGTAAACTACCGGCTAGGCCAATAAATACAAATTCTTTTACCCCTAAGGCAATCAGTACTTCTAGCTTCATAGTCATAGCTGGGGCCCCGTAGCCAAAGTTGGTTACATAGCAAATATGGGTTCCTTGCAATACATAAATATCCATTTCACAGCTATATTTTGTCCATTTATGGTGCGAAGTAACGTACTTGGTGAGCGAAGAAATAGGGCAAATAATCGCTTTAGAGGGCAATTTTAGCCCGGCCGCCACGTGTTTTGCATAATCCGCGGCAGAAGAAATACCCGCCAAGGCAGGTTTTTTGGTTTTAGGGAACAATAGCTTCATATTTTGTAGAATAATAATTAAGTTTTTTATATTGTATCAAAAAGGAATTGCCCGTGGAAGTGATTACCCAAAGTGTTGTACGGTTCAATGCGTGGCTATGGGGCCTGCCTATGCTGGTGCTATTGGTGGGCACCAGTTTGTATTTTACGGTTAAATTGTGCTTTATTCAGCGTTATTTGCCGCAAGCGGTAGTGTTATCGGTCAAAAAGTCGCGCTCGGCCGGGATTATTAGCAGTTTTGGGGCATTGGCCGTAGCACTGGCAGCCATGGTAGGTACGGGTAATATTGTGGGTGTGGCCGCTGCCATTGCGACCGGAGGGCCGGGGGCTCTTTTTTGGATGATTGTATGTGCATTTTTTGCCATGGCTACTAAATACGCTGAATCCGTCCTGGCCGTTAAATACCGTGAGCAAACCCCTACTGGGGAATATGTAGGTGGCCCCATGTATGTACTTAAAAATGCGCTACACTTAAATAAATGGGCCTGGGTATTTGCGGCGGCCACCGCCCTCATGGGCTTTGCTGATGCCCTTATTCAAACCAATTCTTTGGCCGCAGTGTACCAATCGGTCTTTCATATCCCTGCGGGGCTAACTACCGGGGTGCTGATTATATTAACTGCCACGGTTATTTTGGGCGGTGTGCAAAAAATTGCGCGCGTATGCAAATACTTGGTACCCGTGATGGCACTGCTCTACATAGGGCTATGTGTGGTAATTATTTTACAGCACTGGGCGCAAATTCCGTGGGCGATAAGTTGCATTTTTGAAAGCGCTTTTCACGGAACCGCGCTGTTAGGTGGGGCGGTGGGAATTACCCTGCGCGAAGCAGTGCGCTACGGGGTCGCACGTGGGGTGCTTTCTAATGAGGCAGGTAGCGGCTCGGGCGCTATTGCGGCGGCGGCCGCCCAAACCCCCAACCCCGTGCGCCAGGGCTTGGTTTCCGCTACTACCGTGTTTTGGGATACCCTGGTCATTTGTTTACTTTCTGGTGTTGCGGTAGTGGTGGCCGGGGATTGGAAAAATCCTGATTTATTTGGGGCAGAGCTTGCACAAAGTGCATTTGCCAGTTTGCCTGCAGGAAGTTTACTGTTGTTAATTTCACTCACGCTTTTTGCATTTAGTACGTTGGTGGGGTGGAGTTACTATACGGCCAAATCGGTAGAATTTTGTGTGGGTAGCAAAATGGAAAAGGGTGTCTATGTGGCCTGGTTGTATGTGATGTTGGTAGGTGGTTTTTTGCGCCCGCAACTAGTCTGGGAATTGGCTGACAGTGCTATTGCACTGATGTGTATTCCCAACTTGCTGTCTTTGTGGTTGCTACGCGGGGAAGTGTTGCGGGAAACCAAGCAATACCTGCCCAGCGAGTTGCGCTTTGCACGCAAATAGAGTATCATTAAAGGTAAGGAACGGTTTATGCTCAAACAATATCAAATTGCAGATAAAAAACTGGTAGAAACCACTGGTAAAAAAGCACAAGTGTTTGTCTACACTAACCCGACGGCTGAGGAACAACGCTTTTTGATTGAGCATTATCAAATTGACGAGCATACCCTTGCTTCCGCCCTAGACCCCGATGAACAACCTCGCTTGGAGTTTGAGCCGGAACATACGGTGATGATTTATAAACGTCCCAAAAATTATTCCGGCAAAGACCAGCTGGAATTTAAGGTGGCTTCGGTAGGGATGTTTTTATTTAAAGACAAACTGGTCATTGTACTGGCCGAAGATATTGCTCTTTTTGTGGGCAAGCGTTTTCAAACGGTGTATTCCGTAAAAGACGTGTTTTTAAAGCTGGTATATAATTCTATTTCTCATTACGTGGAACACTTGCGCATTATTCACTTAATTTCCGAGGAAATTGAAGACAAAATTACCGATTCTATGGACAACCGCTACCTGCTTAACCTCTTTAGCTTGGTAAAAAGTTTGGTTTATTATGCCGAGGCCATTACCTCTAACGGATTTGTGTTTGAAAAAACCCGCACCTTGGCCTCACGCATCGGTTTTAACGAGCGGGATGTAGAAATGCTGGACGATATTATTGTAGAAAACCGCCAATGTAAAACCCAAGCGGATATCTATTCCAACATTTTGGCCCAGCTGTTAGATGCGCGTGCTTCTATTGTAAACAACAACTTAAACCAACTGATGAAGAAACTCAACGTCATTACCATTTGGATGATGGTACCTACCTTAGTGGTAAGTGCATACGGGATGAACGTGGTGTTACCCATGTCCCAGCATCCGCAGGCATTTTGGATGATTATGGGCGTGTGTTTAATGCTGGTGTGGTTGGTCATGCTGTACTGGCGGCACAAAAACTGGTAACGCTTGCTTAGTTTATTGATTTGGGGCGGAGTTCTTTCCTTGAACTCCACCCCTTTTTTTATTATACTATGGGTACAATTTGATCTGTTTTTGGAACCGTATATGGAATACGGGTAACTCGCAAAGGGTTTCATGTCACTCCAAAAATAGCCGATTAGGCACAAGCATTTCCTGCAGATTTGCTTGTGCCGAGTGTTTCCCGTCAAAGACGGGAAACCGCGGCTGTTGTACATAGGTACAGTGACATGAGCTTATGTGCAGTAGCCGTTTTTGTATGGGTTTTCATAAACGGGCAAATTGGAATTAACTAAAAGGAGGCGTTTATGAAACGCACAAACAGAGGGTTTACCCTCATAGAGTTGTTGGTAGTTGTTTTAATTGTAGGTATTTTGGCCGCGGTAGCGGTGCCACAATACCAAAAAGCGGTTAAAAAAAGCCGGATGGCGGAAGCTCGGGTTACACTAGACGCTATCAATAAAGCTCAAGTTGCTAAAAATTTAGAAATGGGTACTCATAATGTATGGTATTCTTTTGATCAATTGGCAACTTCCTTTGTGGATAAAAATGGAAATCAAGCGACAGGGAATGAATTTGAAGGAAAAAACTGCACCTACTATATAGGACCAGCCGGTGATGCTGCATCTGCGATTGCATTATGTGGTGATGCTTATTTAAGTATTTGTAATGGAATAAAATATTGTGCTGACTTTAGTGCTAATCACACCGAATGTCCTTCCTATGGTTTTCAAAACACAGCAACAGAATGTGTTACAGCTGGTGGAGGAGGTTTTGTAAATTCTGTAGCTTGCTATGTAGAATAAGATTGGTTTAAAACAACACCCCCGGCAAAAGCCGGGGGGAAATAACTGGAAATATTCTTTAATGCGGCAATCGTCCGGCCAAAAACTCCGCCACCGGGCGGGTGTGTTTAATTTTGCTTAAAATAATTTTAATAGACCCGGTAATTGGCACGGACAAGAAAGCCCCCGGGGCTCCCCACACTAGCGTCCAAAACACCAATGAACCGATGACAGCTGCTGGGTGTAAATCCATGCCTTCCCCTAAAAAGCGCGGTTCCAACAGGTTCCCGATAATAAACTCAATCGCACTCAACAGACCTAGTACTACAAAAAACTTCGGGCTCAGGCCAAATTGTAAAAACAGTATCGGAACCGGCAAGAGTACCGCCGTAATAGAACCCACGCTGGGGATAAAGTTCAGCAAAAACGCAAATAACGCAAACACCAAGGCCAATTTTACCTGAAACCCAAACAAAACAATGGCTACCAATATCCCGGTAATAATCGAAGCCATTAACTTAACCGACAAATATACTGAAACCGTAGCCAGCATTTCTTTAATAGCCGGGTTGGTAAGCGGAGGGGTTTTTTTGCTACCAAACAAAAAGAAAATCATAAACAGCACGATAATGGTAAAGTTAGAGAAAATACCAAAAAGTCGTCCGCCCAAATTTTTTAGCCAATTAAAAAATGGCAAGTCGTGCAAATAATTTTCAATCAAATTTTTATCTACAGGGATACCATGCTCTTGCAACCGATTTAACAGGTCAGATACGGTAGCAATTAAATTTTGGCGGTACAGGTCGGTGCCTTTTAAAAATTCTTCTACTGAATTTACTGTAAACGCTACTACTGCAGTAAAAAAAGCAATAAAAAGTAAAATAGCCATGGTTAACGCCAACCATTTGGGGAACGAAAATTTTTGACGTAAGAATAATGTCATCTGTGCCAAAATAGTGTAGAGGAAAATAGAAATTACCAACGGAATTAAAAGAGCCTTGGTGTAGACTAAAAAAGCCGTCACCACTCCGGCGGCAATAATAGTTAAACAAATGGTACTGGCTTTTGAATAATAATACAAGGGTTTATCTATCATAATGAGCTCCTGTGTTCGTCTGTTTTGCGGGCAATTTCACGCGCCAATAGGAGAATTTTACCAGTAAGCATAGACAAGTCATTTTGGCAAGAAGTCAGTAACCAGACATTTAATTTTGCAGCTGTAAAATTTTTGTATTCTTTACAGAAAATATCGTACTCAGTATTAAATTCATCATCAGCACGGCTTAAGGCTTTGGCCCGGCTGTTAAACCGTTTGGCTTCTAAAGCCAAGTCGCCTGTCCAGTTTTTGGTGGGTGTCTGGCGGATTTGGGCCCGCAATTCCGTCCACACAGGTTCACGTTTATCCAGGGTGTCCCGTAAATCTTTACAAAACTCGTTAAATTGGGGGGCAAAATCATTATCGCGCACTTCCAAATTCTTACGCAGTTGTTGCACAATCTGCACAAGCCGCCGCCCAAAATCACGCAGGGAAGTAGTTTGCTGCTGTAACAGTGTACGCAAGGCTTCGCATTGGGTAGAAATTTGCTCTAATAAGATTTCTGTATTCATAGCGGGAATGATAACGTTACAATGGAGCCCAGCCCCCGGTCAGATACTACGCTAATAGAACCTTTATGTAAATCCAACACGCGTTGTACCATGGCCAGCCCCAACCCCCAGCCGCTTACTTGGCCGGTGAAATAATCATCTACCTGATAGAAAGGTTCAAAAATTTTAGATACATCTTGTGGGCGGATACCCACCCCGTAGTCCCGTACAGAAACGGAAATGCTGTCACCATGGTTGGTGCCTTGCACCTTAATGATTTTTTCCATTTTGGTGTTAAATTTAATCGCGTTTGCCAAAAGTTCTTGTACGCACAAGCGTAGCATTTCTTCGTTTGCGTGCAGGGTAAGTTGACTGGAACAATCAAGTTCAATAAACGTGCCGCGTTTTACACTCCCTTCCGTTTTCTGGGCAGGTAAAGAACTTTCTTCCTCCTCTTTGGCAATTGCTTTGGTGGCGCAATCTTTAATGAGCGTTTTTAAATTGATGTCCTGTTTTTCTAAATTATTTTCATCAGCCCCCAGCACTTGCGTGAATGCCATTAGCTTATCTATCAGCAAAGACATCCGCCCGCCCTGTTTGTGTATTTCTACCAAAGCCTTGGTAGTGAAAGGAGAAAATTTTTCTTTTTCCGCTTGAGATAAAATAGCCTCTGAGTAGCCGTTAATAATAGATAACGGCGTACGCAATTTATGGGAAATAAGCGTAAGTGCTTTAGAAGATAAATTTTGGTTTTGTTCTGCCATATGCTATTTTCCTAAAAAACAAATTTTAACTGTGCGTAGAAAATATCGCGTTTGTTTTTATTATGTACCGTGCGCAAATGGTTGTAGCCTAAATTACAAAGTACGGAGTTCGTTAACGTCCACGAGTTCCCTAAAGCAATTGAATGTTCCGGATCAGCGGTATAAAACTCTCCAAAGCGGTAGCTCAGGTAGACGGTAGCCTGGTTTTCTTGTGCCCACAGCCGGGTTAAACGCCCACCCACGGTGTATTTACGCAACTCATGCACGATGTCATAGCTTTGTAAGGAAACTAAATCTTGTTGATCCAAAATTCCGCGCCAAGCCGTTACCCCGGTAATACCATCCGGATATTGGAAGGCGGTGCCAATGGCTTCAAAACTAAACGCCCGGTAAAAATTTTGGTGGAGCCCGATAGAATAGGCCGATTGGGAGTAATACTGCCCATGTTGCGCGCCGTTATCTAAAAGCAACGTGCCCTGTTGCCGGGCAAATGCGGCACCCAAATAAACGTGCGAATACAGTTCATTTACCGCATCATCTTGCAACGTCAAAACAAACTTACCCGATACCCCAAACGCCTTGTAAGTTTGCGGATCGCTTTTGTTTTCAAAGTAGTAGAAAGGGGTTAAATTAACCGTCAGCAAATCGCTATTGAACGCTAACGGTAGTTTAAGGGCTACCACCGGGTCTTTAAATTGCTTTTCATCTGCGTATTTGGCTGCTAACCCGGCAGACCAATTAAGCGCAAAATGCCAATCCGCTTGTGCTTGCACTTGGTTAAACTTTGAGGAGCCGGCATACGAAATACTGTTAGTAAGTTGGCCGGCAGAAACCGAAGTATAAAAGGACGTTGTTACTGCTATTAGCAAAAGTAATTTTTTCATATAATTCCATTTAACAAAATTTAAAGCGCTTGCGGTAGTTTTTTTATTTAGGTATTATCCTTTTATTTTGCTAGAATAAAAGAGTGAAAAGATTTTTTTTATTTTTAAGTTGTTTGTGTTTGGGGGTAACAGGGCAGGCTGCGCGGATAGTGCGCGGGCCTTACTTAGAGAACCCTACCCAAACCAGTATGACACTACGCTGGCAAACCAGCGAGCCGGTTCCTTCGTGGTTAGAGTACGGGCCGGCCCCGCGTTGTAACCAAATCATGACGTTAACCCCTGCGGCCTATAACCACAAGGCCGTGTTATACGGTTTAGTACCGAACCAGGAGTTTTGTTATCACCTCTACGTAGAAAATGCGGATAAAACGGGGGTGCAATCCCCGGTAAATGGCACGTTTCATACTTTATTTTCACCAGAGCGCAAGGTGGTATCTTTTTTGGCGTTAGGAAGCACCGCGTCGGACCCAGCTGGTGAAAACGCGCCCAATGAAACGGCTGCCCGGTCGGCACTGGCGGGATTGATGGCTAAAGAAAATGCCGATTTTGTACTCCATACCGGCAATTTAACCCACAGCGGTTTAAATGCCGATGCCGATAGCGAGCTGTTTACTCCCTTCCAATCCGTGCTACAAAACAAAGCACTGTTCGTAGCCTTGGGGCCTAACGAGTACGGCCCCGAGCGTGCCAGCCAGGAGAGTAAAACTTTTTTGCATACCAACTATACCCGCTACCACGATATGACGTGGAGTAACGCCACCCCTAAATACTATTATTTTGACACCGCCAACGCGCGTTTTGTGGTGCTGGATACCAACTTGGCGGCTCAAGCCGTATGGGCTCCGGAAATGGGGGAAGAGTCTGCCCAAACCAAGTGGCTTAAAACGGCCCTTTCTTCCGCGGGAGATAAGTGGAAAATTGTCTTAATGAATATGCCTGCGTATTCAACCGGTGCTAAAGGGGGAAGCCCGCAGGTTGCAGAATCTTGGGTCAAATTATTTGAAACGTATGGGGTC
>JAZLAA010000132.1:0-12834 GCA_045612945.1 Elusimicrobiaceae bacterium | reverse complement strand
TGCATTAAACGCAGAATTTGACTGGTTGCTCCACGGTAACCAAAGTAGCCGTTTAACGGATGTGGGGTATGCTGAAGATGCTTCTAACAAACAGGGCGAAGGGTTTGGGGTGCGCTTTGGCCTAAAGGCCGAATTAGAGGTAGCTCAAATAGGTATATTTGTGGAGCCTTTTTGGCGCTACTGGCATATCCAAAATTCTGACGTAACAGAAACGGCTATAGGAGGCGGTTGGTACTCTACGGGGTTGGAACCGCAAAATAAAACGCGTGAGTTTGGTATCCGCGCTGGAGTTACATTTTAGGTAAAACGTCTGGATGATAAAAAAATGCCCGGCCTTGTGGCCGGGCATTTTTATGGCGTAAAAGCATTTCTACGGAATAGAATCCATAATCAGGTGCAGTTCTTCTTCACTTTTATCGCGAATTTCTACCGTTTTTTCTTTTCCCTTAGCCCCTTTTACCAAAATAACACTGGTGGCTTGGACCCCAAAAAAATCGGCCAAAAATGTTTTCATCATGGCATTAGCCGGGTCGTCATCTACTTTTTTAGTGGTAATTTTCACACGCAGTACACTGCCAATACGGCTAATGACTTCGTTGCGTCCGGCCCCTGGGATTAAACGAACTTTAATAATCATGCTTCCTCCAAATGTGTGGCAAATAACCGGCTGCCAATACGGGGTAGGGTGGAACCTTCTTCTACCGCTACTTCAAAATCTTCACTCATCCCTAGCGACAAATGCGCCTCGGGTTGGTTTTTAAAATCGGCTTCAAATGCTTCACGCAGGGGTCTAAATAAACGGCGTAGTTGCTCTGCGGTGGCCCCCTGTGGGGCAATGGCCATATAGCCGCATACCCATAAATTCGTAAAAACCCCCTGCAACTGTTTGACCAACTGTCGAGCTTGTGTTAGCTCTAGGCCGGATTGGGTAGCGCGTTTAGTTAATTTGACTTGAACCAACCCACGTATACACTTACCGGTAGGCACATGGGCAGCCAGTACACGGGCGGTTTCAAAGTCATCCAGGGAGTCAACATAATCAAAGAGCTGGGCTGCTTTAGCGGCTTTATTTTTTTGCAAATGTCCGATAAAATGCTTTTTTACCTTTCCAAACTCCGCAAAGGCCGGGTTGTCATGCCATCGGGCCCACGCATCCTGCAGGCGGGACTCGCCCACATCACTTAACACGCCGTGGCGTAGCAGTGTTAATACATCGTCATTTTTTGCGTATTTGGTAACCGCCAGCAACGTAACTGTTGACGGGTTGCGGTTGGCCCGCTTACACGCTTGTATGAGGGAAGTTTGTACATTCTTGAAATTTTGCAGTAAAATTTCTTCCCTATACATAGCTAAAACCCCTTGACATATTATACCAAATTTCGTTTAATATGCCAATTTTGATTGGTTAATCCAGCTTCTTAAAGAGTTTCTTTAAGTTCGGCCAGCGGGAAGTAATGTTTTAAGATAGTTTTGTAGTCTTGCCCGGCTTCAGCCCGCCCGGCGGCCCCGGTTTGGCAAAAACCTACACCGTGCCCCCATCCTCCGCCGTAAAACACAAAGTACTTGAGGGTATGGTTATCGTAATTGGGTTGCACAATGAAATAACTGCTACGCAACATGCCCAAACTTAAGTTGTTGCGAATAACATTTTCTTTATTAAGGGTTACCGTGCCTTTCGTTCCCTGCACCAAGAGTTTGGTTACATAGCCGGCGCGGCTACGTTGTAGCGGAATGAGCGCGGTAATTTGGCCAATATCTTTTTTCTGGTTTTTAATGACTTGGCGCAATTCTTGCTCGCTCACCACCCGTGCCCAGCGAAATGCCGCCAAACTAACGTGCTTGTTATACTTGCTAAACGCGGCTGAAGGATATTGTAGCAGTGATTTGAAGTGGTAGGGCTCTAAGTGGTTAAAATCAAATTCCTGATAGTCCGACACACTATCCAGATACGGCGTTTCATTCCAGCCGGCATCTTTCGCACTCTGAGTGGCTCCGCCACAGTTGGCGGAAAATACACTTTCAATGGGGCGGTTTCGGTATTCCAAAATTTGACCTAAAGTGTTTTCTACCGCGCTGTTGCCTGTTTCGGTTTCTGCGCCTATGCCCCCATAAACCTGACAGTTTTGGCTATCGCACAAATCGTAGCCATAGGTTTTGTGTTTCCCGCGGTGGCGCAAGGCGTATGTGCGTGCCAGTACCGCTTGGGCTCGTAGGGCTTCCTGTGGAAATCCGTTAGGCATTTCGGCAGCGATAATACCTTGCACATATTCTTCTACCGTAAGTATATTGACGGGTACCAGGCTATCTAGTACGGGGGTATGCAAAATTTGTAATTTGCCCCGGTATTCTTTATCGCCCACGCTAGCCCAGGTCATCCCGGGGCCGCTTAAAATATGTTTGACAATAAACGTAGGTGCTTGCCCGGGGGATTGCTCACCGGGTACTACGGTAATTGATTTAGAAAATATAGTTTTCTTCCCGTCGGGGGCTACCAAATAGGCCTGTTTATTATTCAGTACGGCTTTCCATATTTCACCGGCTTTTCCGCTGGTAATTTGTTTACCGGAGGCATTTTGTACCGTAAATGCGGTTGAGAAAATAAAAACAATTTCTTTACGCTGGGTGGGGCGTCCCCCAAAGGCCGTCCCCAAGCCGATTTTAATTTCAGTAGGTTCATCTGAACCGGGGGGGAGTATCAGCGGCTGCACAGGGGTATGTTCGGTTAATGTTAAACCGGGGGTCAATTCTTTTTCGGGTTTAGTAAGTTTGGGGCGCAAACGTGCCAAAGCCACTTGGGCATTCGTGTTTCTTTTATCGGCAGAAAAAATCATCTTATATTGGCGGTATGCTTCATCTGTGTTATTTAATTTTTCTAAACTTTGCGCGTAGTGCAAACGTGCTTCCAAAAATTGGTGGTCATAATCTAAAGCCCGTGCGTAAGCCTCGGCGGCGCGTTTATATTCCTGTTGTTCTTCATACACTTGCCCCAAGAGAAAATTGGCCAACCCCGGGTGAGAACCTGCCTTAACCGCTTGTTTTAGGTTGTATAGGGCCAGTTTAGTTTCGCCCAGCCCTAGCTGGGAGCGCGCCAAATTGATGTGAAAAAAACCTGCGGTTTTGTTATCCTGTGGCAAAAACGAAAGCATCCGTTCGGCTAGGGCGTACTGGCCGTCCGCTAAAAGTGCCTCGGCTGCCATTTCTACAATTTCATCATCTTGCGGATAGAGGCGGTTCGCTTCCAAAGCGATATCTACGGCTTTTTTGGGTTCATTTTGTTCCATGGCAATAAACACGGCATTTAAAAATGCACTGCGGTTGCCAGTGTCCTTGGAAAGCTGAATGTATTTTTCCAACGCCTCTTTTTGTTTGTAATTAAAATACAAATCTTCCGCTTCTTGCAGGCGCTCCTGCACGGTATAAGCGCCTCCGAAAGCGGCTGGAACCCAGCTGATGAAAATAATCAAAGAAATCCAAAAATTGTGCATATTCCCCTTTTTTATATTATAGCGTTTTCAAAGGGCTACGTCTTTTGTTTTTGTATAATATAACCATGGATACGTTACCCGTGCCCGAGTGGCTCAAAGAGCAAATTGCGCGTAACAAACGGGCATTACATACTAGCCCTGTGTTGCGGGCGGAAAATTCACTGGCCCGGCATGCACTTCACACCGTGTGCCACGCGGCCCGGTGCCCCAATCGGGGGGAGTGTTTTCATTGTGGGGATGCTACGTTTATGATTTTAGGGGACCGTTGTACGCGGGGTTGTCGTTTTTGTGCGGTAGATAAAAGCCGTCCGCTACCGCCCGACCCGGACGAACCGGGCCGTGTGGCACAGGCAATTCAAGAATGGCACATTCGCTATGCCGTACTTACCATGCCTACACGCGATGATTTACCAGACGGCGGAGCTGCGCACTTTGCCCGGGTGCTTAGTTCTATTGCTGCCCAAACACCCGAAGTGAAAACTGACCCGCTTATTTCTGACTTGCAAGGTAGCCGGGCCGCTTTGCAAACGATTTTATCTGCCCAGCCCAGTGTATTAGCTCATAACGTGGAAACCGTTGCCCCTCTTTATGCGCAGGTGCGCGTAGGGGCTGATTATACTCGCACCCTCACACTATTGGAAGATGTCAAAAAATTGTCCCCGGGGATGTTGACTAAATCCGGCTTTATGGTAGGGCTTGGGGAAACGCCTGCTCAAATTACACAGTTGTTAAAAGATTTACGCCACGCTGGAGTGGATTTGCTGACTATTGGACAGTATTTGGCCCCTTCTAAGCGGCATTTGCCGGTGGTGCGCTACCCGTTACCTGCCGAATATGAAGCATGGAAACAAGAAGCCCTTTCTCTGGGGTTTAAGGCGGTAGCCAGCGGGCCGCTGGTGCGTAGCAGTTACCATGCGGGGGCTTTGTACCGCCAAGCCCTACTTGAAGAAAAATAGGCAAGAGAAGTATAATATACGTATGAAAACTATTTACATGATTTGTGCTGCTGTTTTAGTAAGCGCCTGTGCGGGGAATCCTCCTGCCTGGTGGAACCCAGCCGGCAAGTATGATAATATGTCTGCCGGCAAACAAACCGCACAGCCGGCTACTAAAAAAGTGATTGTGATTCAAGAGGAAGCATTAGAGCCGTTGCCGGATAATTCCTACGAAGAAATTACACTTACTCCGATGCCGGATGAAGATAACGAAGATGCTTCCGGTTTGGCTGCTTCCCAAAACGAAGACCTGGCCCCGGACGATTTGCTACCCTTACCAAGCGTATTAGATTAGTCCTATTGTTAGTTTTCTCTAGGTGGGGATGAGGGAATGTTTACGCCAAATTAGGCCAAAAATCAAAACCCGTAATAATTAAGCAGCTGGATTTTCAAACTAATTTGCCGTATTTCTAGGCGTGAAAGGGCGAAGTATACTGTGCGCAGCGGCGCGGTAGCGCCGAGGTATTCGAGCCCTTGAACAACAACGAAATACGCCAAATTAGGTAGGAAATAAAAAACCCCTCGGTTTACCAAACCAAGGGGCCCTACCAACTACTTACACGTCTAGTACTACTCATTTTTACTCCTCTGTCCGCCCGGATATAAGCCTAGGATTTACGCCGTTGTACCCATTGCGCAGGCCGAAGCAACACATCAACCCCCACAACACGCCATCGGGAGAACCAACCTCCCAACTGCTCAACACTATCCCCGCAAACCAGCGGACTTCGCTCTTGCGGCACGCTCTAACAAGCCGGGCAAACCAACCACGACAACTGCGCTTACAACTTTGCCCAACCTGAAGAACGCTACCAGTGCAGCGGGCTTCTCACCCATTCCAACAACACCTAAGCAACTTCAGTTTGTACTGCCATACTGCTAGTATAAGGGTATTTTAAAAATTGTCAAGGGGTATTTTAAAATTTATTTTTCCGACGGTAAGATCACTTTAGAAGGCGTGGGCGGGCAATTCTTCTAATACCACACCGGGCAAATGCGGGTCACCATACGCCGGGTAAACCTCACGGGTGTAGCCGTTAAAAATAAGGTGTATCAGCTGAATACTATGCGGCTCCTGTAATGTTACTTTTACCAGGTAGCGTTGATAGGTTTGAATATCTAAGGGATATATGGATTGGGAACCTTGCAAAAAAAGGGCGATGTAGGCACTTTCCGCCGTGGACATAGCCGCTACGTCTTGCGGGCGGGGTGTTTTTATTTTAAAAAAAGGGAGTGCGGCTTGCTCTTGTAAAGCCCGGTTCCAATAGCTAACCCGCTGCGTATAGACGGGTGCAATATTCGCTGGAACAGGCACCGCGGGTAACACTAAATAGGGCCGTCTGATATCCCCCGGTTGTTGCGGGACTGCTGCGTATGTTTGCTGCTGCACTTGCCTAAGCCACTGTTGCGGTTTGGTGTGGCGGGCCAAGGCATTTTTTACCGTACGCACCAGCTGCCGGGTAAGATGACGGGCCCCGGCGTGCGTGTCGTGGGTATATTCCCACACCCCCAAATCTTGGGCGGGTAATACGCCGGCACTAAGCAAGGCAGCTAATATAAATATATACCTTTTCATACCGTATTACCGGCAGGAGGTTTCTTCTCCGTACAGTTGGCCGTTATCTAAAATATACACTGTGTAAGTACGGGTATCAATCCATAAATTGGGTAATTTCACACCCGGCACGTGGAAAGTAACTCCTACCACCCCTTTTACCGGGTTAGAAGCCGTTACCTTGGCCCCTTTATATTTACCGGTAGCTAAAAAGTACGAAAGCACTTCTGCTTGCCGTTGGGTTAACTGTTCAAGCACTTGGGGATTGGGCACGGCTACTTTATAGTGTTTCAAATCCGCATTAAAGGCGGTTATATCTTCCTGAAATCCAGCCAAACGGCGGTTAAATAAAGCTGGGTTAGCGGGATCTAATTGTTTAAAATCGGGCGTAGTAATAGCGTAGCACGAAGTGCCCAGCGGCCCGTTACCGTGCACCAGGCCTTCCTCCCAGCGTACTTTACGCACAAAATCAGCGGTTTTGTACACCTTACCGTTTATGTGTACGTGTTTAGGGTTGGTGCAAGCGGCCCCGGTAGCTTGTTGTTGCACGCGTTGTTCCACGCGGTTTAATAAAGGGGACGGCCCCAAATACTGCCCCCAAGCAGGGGCGGAAACTGCCAAAACTACTAAACTGATGATAAAATTAGAACGCATAATTATTTCCTCCTATTTCTATCATAGAGGATTTATAGGTTGCACACAAGGGTCCAAAGGCCCAGCGGCAAACTGGGCCTTTGCATACATCAAAAAAGAGGAGTGGCATATTTAGCCTGGGCGGAAGTGAGCAGATTGTCCGACATTAAATAAATGCGCTTATGGGGTACATCCAGCCAAATTTCCAGTGCTTCTTGGTAGGTAGTACCCAGTTGCAAAGCCAACACAAACGGAAGCGGTGTACCTACTGCCTGCGGAGTTTGCTGGGGAAGTACCGCCCGGTTGATCGGGGCTTGCAAAAACAATAGTAATGTTTCAAAACGCAAGGAATTTAGTTGGACAAAATCCTGCGCTTTGGGGGTAAGAAACGTATAGGTACGAAGTACCGGGTTTTTATGTAAGGCTTGTTGCACTTGTTGTAAACGCCCCTGGTACGCAAGAGAAATTTCTATTTCACTAGGTATTTTGGTTTCTATTTTGTATCGCACAGAGGGAGGAATACGCTGTACCGCTTTTTCTAAGCTCAATAATTTGGTCACCCACACCGGGGCGGTTTGGCCGGCTACCGTGCGTTCCAGGGCAGCATCATTCCACCCGGCTAAAGCTAAAACAGCGCATGTTACCAGATACATGCTTAGTAAGACTCTTTTCATATAACTCCCTTTTATACCAACTCGGCAATATCGGCTACGGCGGTTAATTTTTCACGCACCCGTGCCAGTAACGCTAAGCGGTTTTGGCGTAATTTTTCATCCGGTACGTTTACCATAACGTCTTGGAAAAATGTCTCTAGCGGGGTTTTAAAACGCTCCAGCTCTTGCAAGGTGGCCCCGTATTCTGCCCGCGTGGTAGCCGTACAAGCGGGGCAATTTTGGGTAAGTTTAAATAACTCCCGCTCGGCCGAGGTTTCAAACAATTGCTCATCTACGGTCGTATGCAGTGCGGTTGCTTTTTTAAGCAAATTACACACCCGTTTGGCACTTTCCCGCACGGCGGTAAAGAAGGGTTGCGTTTGCACCGTTTCCAACGCGGTGCACAGTTCTTCCAGCTGCGCAAGCGGCAACGTTTGCCAATGCACAATTGCTTTTAATAAAGCCGGGTTGTGCCCGCGTTCCCGCAGTACTACCCCGATGCGCTGTAAGAGAAAATCTGCCAATGCTTGGGTGGTATTGGGTGTCCATTTGGTCTCATACGCGGGGGCAAACACGCGGCGGGTTGCTTCCAGCACGTCTTGTATAGAAAGGTTCCACTTGTTTTCCAATAAAATACGTACAATAGCAAATGCTTGGCGGCGCAGCGCAAAGGGGTCCTCACTTCCGGAGGGAATTTGCCCGATGATAAAGTTTCCGGCCAGCGTGTCCAGCTTACCGGCCAAAGACACTAAGTTACCTTCCGGCGTAGTGGGAAGCGGAGCTGTGGAAGTTAGCGGCCAGTAACATTCTTCCATCGCTTTAGCCGCCTGTTTTTGGGTTTCATTTTGGGCAACCAACTTGGCATATTGTCCACCCATATAGCCTTGCAATTCTGGGAACTCATACACCACTTGGCTAGCTAGGTCGTCATAGGTGTGCAAAGCGGCGTACGAGGTGGCCTCTTTGTCTAAGCCCGTTAGATGTGCACACAAGTCGTTTGCCAAGCGTTGTACACGCTGTGCTTTATCCGCCAAGGTACCCACCCCTTCTAAAAATTGGATATTTTGAAGTTTTTGGTGGAAAGTTTCCATCCCGGCTTTTTTATCATTTTCAAAGAAAAACACGGCATCTGTTAGACGCGCAGACATTACTTTTTTAAACCCGTCTGCTACTTCAGTTTGGTTGGCGGAAATGCCGTCGCGTACTGCAATAAAATAGGGTTGTAATTCACCTTTTTTATTGATGACCGGGAACATTTTAATTTGTTTTTTAAGTACGGTAGTAATCAATAATTTGGGCAAAGTTAAAAACGAGAGGTCAAAATCGCCTCCTACCGCCACGGGGTGTTCGGTAAACCACACGGTTTCCTGCACCAGTTCTTCATCCAAATCCGCTTGGTATCCGCGTACGGAGGCCTCATTAGAAACAGTTTTTAAAAGGGCCTCTCGTCGTTCTTCAGGGCGTACCAAAATGGGGGGAAATTGCTCCCGTAGTAGGTTAGTATAATAAGTGCTGTCTGCTTTCTCCACTTTGATGGGTTTACGCCCAAACGAAGAAAGTGGATAGGTATAGCGCCCGGATGTTACGCCGGCCACGGTAAATTTGATTACCTGAGTGCCGTACAGCCCAATAAGTGAACGTATCGGCCGTCCATAGCGAAGGCCGGTTTCTTCCCACACCATATTTTTAGCAAATTCTAACCCGGTTACCAGACGGGTAAAAATTTCGGGCAAAAGTTTGTTGGTTTTTTCGCCTTTACTGTGTACACAGGCAAAGATAAAGGGCCCTTTTTCGGTTTCTTGTACCACTAATTTTTCAGGTTTTAACCCATTTTTTTGAGCAAATCCTATAGCTTGCGGGGTAAACTGGCCGTCTGCACTTTTTAACAGCTTTGCGGGTGGCCCTTTGACTTCGTGTTCTATATCGGCAGATTTATCGGTCAATCCGTTTAGCACCACTACTAGACGCCGGTAGGTTCCAAAGGTTTCTATGCTTTGGCAGGATAGGCGTTTTTCCTGCAATAAATTTTCAGCTAAGGTTTGAAGCTGCTTTAAGGCCGGGGCCATAAACCGGGCGGGTAAGTGTTCGATTCCAATTTCTAGTAATGCGTTCATTTGGCTTTTTCCTCTTGTTTTTCCACGCTTTGCACATAGGCTTTGGCGCAGGCTTTGGCTAAATTGCGGATTTTAGTGATGTTAGTTGTCCGGTCGGACACACTAATCGCGCCGCGTGCTTCCAACATATTAAAATAGTGAGAAAGTTTCATCGCATCATCATACGCGGGAAGATAAAGTCCTTTTTTGCATAAAGCGTAACATTCTTCTTCACATTCCTCAATATAACGGCGCAGGTGTTCTACATTGGATTCTTCAAAGTAGTAGTGCGAGAACTGACGTTCCTGCTCGTGGTGTACATCACGGTAGGTAACGCTGTCATTCCAACGCAGGTCAAAGACGTTATCTACTTTTTGGCAGTACATGGCAATACGCTCCACCCCGTAAGTAATTTCTGCAGTAATCGGGTTTAGCGCGTATCCGGCCATATTTTGAAAATAGGTAAACTGGGTAATTTCCATCCCGTCTAGCCAAATTTCCCAGCCCACGCCCGAAGCACCCAACGTGGGGGATTGCCAATCGTCCTCAATCCAGCGCACATCGTGCTCTTTGGGGTCCAGCCCTATAGCTTTGAGGGAGTTTAAATAAATTTCTTGGATATTGGCCGGGGCAGGCTTCATAATTACCTGATACTGGTAATACTTGCCCAAGCGGTTGGGATTTTCGCCATAGCGGCCGTCAGCTGGCCGGCGGCAGGGCTCTACATAGGCGCGGTTGACCGGTTTTTTAGTAAGCGAACCGAAAAATGTTTCGGGGTTATAAGTGCCGGCTCCTTTTTCTAGGTCGTAGGGCTGCACTAAAATACAACCTTGCCGCGTCCAATAGTGGTTGAGCGCGGCAATCATGTCTTGCAAATTCATACCGTGTTTCATATGTTCTATTATAGCATTTTGAGGGGGAGTGTTTTCACTCCCCCACGAGTTTTAGAAAAGACGGCGGCTAGTCAAGTAAGCTATAGGGGCTAAGTAAGGCATATTGCCCGGCGGTTACATTGATGCTTTGTAAGCATTGGCTGCCGGTGGGGTAATTGCCGTCCCGATAGATGCGCCCGTGCGGCTGGGAATGGCACCACCCGTTTACAGCGGCCTGCTGCAACGCACGGAGTAAGCTGTTACACGCGGCTATAAAGTGTTTTTCCGTATCTGCTAAGCCGGCCCATTGGCTGTCTTGCGCCTGGCGGGAGGCAATATAATCACGCTGCTTGGTTATTTGCGTGCTCAGCGAGCGTAAATCCGTGTCAAAATCCCCAAACAACCGGCGGAAGTAGCGTTTAATTTCTTCGGACTCCGTACCTTCGTAAGACTGCAATTCATCATACAACGTAATGTATTGCTGCATAAAGTTGCCCAAGGCTTGCATATCAAACGCGTGCATGTTGGTCGTGTGGTGATAGCTACTCCAGGGGATGTTTGCCCAAGTGTCTACAAACCCGGCAGCCATCCCGCGCGGCCCCACGGAGGCGTAACGCATAAACTGGTAAAATGCGTGAGGTGTATAAGAACCGTCACTCGCTGCGGCCATGTAGCGCACGCGGCGTGCCTGGGTCAGGCGGAAAAAATTCCCTAAAGAGGCGGTATTACACGAGCCCAACCCCAAAAAATCCAACGTAACATGTTTTTGGGTAAGCAGGTCTGTAAGATGATCCATATTCAGCCGGTTCGTAGCGTTTAAGTTAACCCCTAAATAACTGCCGTGTGCCTCAATCACCAAGCCGGAATAATAACGCGCAGATGCGGTTTGAAAGCCTTCCAATACTTCTCTAAGCAGTGTCTGCGGATGTACCTGAGAAGCTACCTCACGCGTTTGGGTAACCACTTGGCCGTTGGCGGGATAGATAAAGTACAGTTTGGCTTTTTCACGTGTTACACCGCTTGTTTTTTTGTCTTTGCCGGAGTAACTTTTACTCTCCTTGCCCTTTCCCTTTCCACCGGCCCCCGGTAAGCGGGTAATATCTAAAAGCACGGCCCGGGCAATGTGGCCTTGGTTAATTTGAGCTTTAAATTCGTTTAGTGCTTCTTGTATAGGGTTTTCTTCGGAAGCTAACACCAACGCTAATTGCCACTTACGTGCAGAAGAAGCGGCAGGCTGTGCGTTAGAAACATTTTGTACGGCGGATTTAGTAAACATTTGTATTTGTAGCGTATTGCTAAACTCCCGCGCCAGCCCGGGGGATTGTTCGGCCAGTTGGGCTTGCGTAAAAAGTTGGGCAATTTCTGTAGCGGCATTGTCCTGTGTAATGAGCTGTGCTGCCGCCCAAGGGGATAGCACTAAAACTACAAGTAAAACGGTTATTTTCTTCATAGTTTTCCTCCTTAGCCAATAATATATTTGTTTTCTGATAAAAAAACAGGGTCAAAAGACCTATGTAAAAAAAGCCTAAAGACCCAGAAAAGTAGCAAATTTTAGCTGAGCAGTTCGTCTATATCGGCAGGAACATCTTGCAGGGAGTGGTAGATTTTAAATGCATGTTGCCGGATGAAAGAATCCGGCTGTTTGATTTGCGGCACCATACAAGTACGCATCTCGGCTCGGATGGCCGCCGTGGCTCCGGCCACGGAATCTTCAAACGCCAAACAAGCAGTAGGAGTGACACCCAATTTGGCGGCCGTGCGCAGGTACACTTCGGGATTGGGTTTAAGTTGCGTTACATCTTCGCAGGTAGTAATCACGGAAAAATAGGGTTTTAGACCTGTTTTTTCCAAATAAAAATCAGCCCATTTACGGATGTTAGACGAACACAGCCCTAATTTAATTCCGCGGTGAAAAAACAAAGCTACAGCTTCTTTGGCACCGGGCATCAGCGGCACCTCTGCTCCGCGATCCAAATAATCCTGCACCAGTTGATAGGTGCGCCGCTCCAGCTGGACCGTATTGGTTTGCGGGCCAAAGTTCTGGCGCATAAATTTGTTGGCTTCCTCTCGCGGGATACCTACGCATTGGGCAAATAATTCAAAGGTAAAGTCCAGCCCCATTTCTAAAGCAGCTTTTTTATAACAGGCAAAATAAATCAGCTCTGTATTAAAGAGCAGTCCATCCATATCAAAACATGCACAGGTAATCATAGTTATATTGTATAAAATGGGCGAGCCACACCGCTAGGCCATCTGCACGGTGGGTTCAGTCAACTTGGGCGCAAATTCTGTTTCGTTTTCTAATCCCAGCGGTTTAACCGTATGAAGCGGGTATGGAAGCGCCTGGTTTAAAAAGCGGTGCACGACGCTATGGCACTTAGCCAAAGCAAGCAAATCTTGCGGGTCATCAAAGGTAAGGGCCGAAAATCTATCTTCGTGCATACGTTGCCAAAAATCGGCAGGGATGTGCAGCACGGGTTTATCTAATCCAAATCCGGCCAGGCGCATAAGGCGTAGCGTAAATGCCGGTGCAAATGCCGGGTTGGGG
>JAZLAA010000131.1:0-4470 GCA_045612945.1 Elusimicrobiaceae bacterium | reverse complement strand
TTTTCGCGGTTGGCGCCTTGGTGGCGTTCTTCGCGACAAGAAACCACAATGCCGGTGGGTTTATGTAAAATGCGTACGGCCGTCTCTACTTTGTTTACGTTTTGGCCGCCGTGACCGCCGGCGCGGGAAGTTTCCAGCTCTAAATCTTCGGGGCGGATTTCAATATCAATTTCTTCGGCTTCGGGCATGATAGCTACGGTTACAGTGGAGGTGTGCACCCGGCCGGAAGTTTCCGTATCCGGCACGCGTTGTACACGGTGGGTACCGGCTTCGGTACGCAGCCACGAGTAAGCACCGTCCCCCTTAATAAACATACTGACGTATTTACAACCCTTAAGCCCGGTGGGAGTAAACTCCAAAATTTCGGTGCTCCAGCCTTTGGTTTGGGCAAAGTGCTGATACACACGCAAAAGTTCGGCCGCAAACAGCGCAGATTCGTCCCCCCCGGCACCGGGGCGGATTTCCAGATAAATGTTTTTAGAATCGTTAGGGTCCGGCGGAATCACTAAAATACGCAGTTCTTTTTGAAGCTGCGGAAGTTTGGCTTCCAACTCGGCCAGTTCGTCGGCGGCCATTTTGACAAGCTCTTTATCTTCTCCGGCTTCAATCATAGCGCGATCGTCTGCGATAGACTGCTGTGTTTGAGCAATTTCACGCTCTTTCTCAATAATGGGCTTTAAAAAAGCATGGCGTTTAGCTTTTTTAGCCAGTTCCGCCCCAGACAAATTACCGGAATAGAGTTCTTTTTCCAGGGTTTCAAATTCGTGTGCGTATTTAGACGTATCCATACGAGTTCCTTTTTAATGCAAAAAAGAGCAGACACCTTGCGGTTGTCTGCTCTTTTAGTAAATAGTTGCTATTTGGCGGCAGTTTTTGCTTCTGTCTTAGCCGCTGCTTTTTTAACGGCCGGTTTCTTGACAGCCGCTTTTTTAGCTACCGGTTTGGTAAGTTTGGCCTTGGCTTTTACTTCCGTTTTCGGTTTGCGGGTAACCGTTTTCCCCGCGGTTTTAGCAAAGCGTTTGTTGAATTTTTCTACCATACCTTCCGTGTCTAACAATTTTTGTTTACCGGTAAAGAAGGGATGGCAAGCGGAGCAAATGTCCAGCTTTAGGGTTTTAACGGTAGAGCGGGTCATAAATTTATTGCCACAGGCACAAACCGCTTCTACGAATTCATACGTCGGGTGTATTTTTTCTTTCATGTTTCGTTCTTCCTTATAAAAATCTTATGATTTATTATAGCATATCTAGCGAGAAATTGGTATGCTTGCCAATCCCTCGTCAAAATAAAAGCCCCTATTTACAGGTGTGATTTCAACTTTTCTATCTTTTTCATCCATTGCTCATTAGCGGCCCGCTGGCGTTCAAGTTCTGTTTTATTTACCTTGACGTAGCTAATGAATTGAGATAACCCCTCCGCCCGCTTTTTGGCATCCTTTAATTTGGATACATCCAATTGCTCAGCCGGAACCGCCCGAAAAGGATCAAAGGGGTGTTCCTTTTCAAAAGCAAGCGCCCTTTGCATCTGGTTGGCCCAATTATCTACATTGCTTCCTGCGTAATAATTGATAGTTTGGCCTAAACCGGAGTGAATGAAATTATACAAGTGTTCCCGGTTGAGCCCGCGCCCAAGTACCACCATTTTACCAATGACAGGTACCCCAGAATCAGCCGCTAATTGCTGATACTGTTGTTGAGGAACTATACTGTTTTGGTTTTCCATGGCACCAATCATTTTTCCGCGATATTGTGCCACATAGAACCAAAACACCGAATCATCCTTCTGTCCATTTTCATATAAGTGATTGGCGTATACGAACAAATAAGCGGGATCTACTTGAGTTAGATCTGTTACGTTGAGATGATACTTCTCATTGACGAATTTAACAGGTGCCTGAGCATCCATTCCACTGGGAACAGGAGGAGTACTACACCCTGCCAGCAAACCGATACCTGCCAACAAGACTAAATATCCTATTTTTTTAAACACATGCTACTCCTTATTATAAAGCGTACCAAGCGCCTAAAATGCGTTGACTTCCATTTGTTTAAAGAAGTCTTTGTTAGACTTAGTGGCCGACAGCTTTTCTAACAACATCGCCATCGCATCCACGGAGCTAAGCGGGGCTAACACTTTGCGCATAATCCACACTTTGTTTAATTCGTCCTCTGAGAGGAGTAAATTTTCTTTACGCGTGGAACTGCGGTTAATATCCACCGCCGGGAAAATGCGCCGTTCAGAGAGTTTACGGTCTAGGGTAAGCTCGCTGTTGCCGGTGCCTTTAAATTCTTCAAAAATAACCTCATCCATACGGCTGCCGGTTTCAATGATAGCCGTTGCGATAATGGTTAAAGAGCCCCCTTCTTCTATCTTGCGTGCGGCCCCTAAAAAGCGTTTGGGCTTTTGCAGGGAGGTAGCTTCCAACCCGCCTGTAAGCACGCGGCCTGACGACGGGGCTACCGTATTATAGGCACGGGCCAAGCGGGTAATAGAGTCTAACAAAATAACCACATCTTTACCCGATTCGGCCAAGCGTTTGGCTTTATTAAGCACCATTTCAGCTACTTGGACGTGGCGGTCGGCCGGTTCGTCAAATGTAGAAGCTACTACTTCCCCTTTGACGCTGCGGCTCATGTCCGTTACTTCTTCGGGGCGTTCGTCAATTAAGAGGACCATGAGTACGGTATCTTTGTAATTTTCTTCAATGGAGTGGGCAATGGCTTGCAAAATCATGGTTTTACCGCTTTTGGGCGGGGCTACAATTAACGCACGTTGGCCTTTGCCAATCGGAGCAATCATATCAATCACACGTTGGGTTAAGGCATTTTTGTCGGTTTCTAAGGTAAAACGTTCGTTAGGGTGCAACGGGGTTAAGTTTTCAAACAACGGGCGGTTGTAAATTTTTTCGGTTTCCACGCCGTTTACTTTTTGCACTTGTAGCATAGCAAAATAACGCTCGTTATCTTTAGGCGGGCGAATCAGCCCTTCTATGGTGTCGCCCCGGCGCAAGCCAAAGCGTTTAATCTGCGAAGGAGAGACGTAAATATCATCCCCGCTGGAAAGGTAGTTGTTTTCTTCCGAGCGTAAAAAGCCAAATCCGTCGGGCAAAATTTCCAACACGCCTCCACCGTAAACGGAGCCGTTTTGCTTAGCTTGAATGGTCATAATCCGGCCGATAAGTTCTTGTTTACGAAGGCCGGAAATATCTTCTAAATTGTAATTAACCGCCAATTTGGTTAGCTCCGCTACGCTTAATTTATTCAGTTCGCGCGCATCCATGGGTTTGGCGCCGTTGGGTTGGCGGGGCGGTTGCTGCGGAGTAAAAGTACGCGCGGCATTATTGGTGGGGCGGTTATTGTGTGAACGGCCCTGACGCGGAGCACGCGGTTTGGCGTTAGCAGTCGCTACCTGCGGCTCTACGGTTGCTTGCTCCTTGACGGGTTTCTCTGCTTTGACGGGGGTCGTTTCCTGCATTGTTTGTTCTTCCATGACTACTCCTATTTACTGTGTAATAAATTAAAAGCACGGCAAAATCGTTCTATACATTGTTTGAGCTGCCGTTTGTTTGTATTTAAAAATACCATATCTGCACAAGCGGCTTGTTTTTCAGCCGGCCACTGCTGTTGCGTACGCCGTAAATACTCCGCCCGAGTAAAACCCCGCGCTTTAAGACGCTTGGATAAGGTGCAAGCCTGTGCCATTACCACGATATTCATATCGGTATAGTGTTGCCAGCCAGCCTCAAATAAAAGGGGTATTTCTACTACTACCAGGGGTTGGATAGCCGCTTTAATGCACGCACGGACCTGTTTTAATACGAACGGATGCAGTACGTGCTCTAATACGCGGCGTTTAGCAACACTGGTAAATACGGTTTGTGCTAAAGCGGATTTATCGGCTGTACCCAACTTTTGTTTAAGCTCCCGCAATACATTGGGCTGGGTATAAAGGGCTTGTACAATTTCATCACAAGATATAACCGCCGCTCCATTTTGGGCAAAATAGGAAAGGGCTGTACTTTTGCCGCTTAGCATCCGGCCCGTGAGTCCAATGACCCATTTCCCTTTGGCTTTTAAATTCATAGTGAAATTTTTTCCAGTTCGTACCAATTTTTACCAGCCTTGGCACTGACTAACAGCGGAACGCGCAGTTTAACCGCATTTTGCATAAGCATTTGAATTTGGACCACCGCCCCGGTTAACATTTCCTGCGGCAACTCAAAGATCAATTCATCATGCACCTGCATAAGCATGTGTACCGGGGTACCCCGCAGGGCATTAAAAACATCCAGCATTGCTTTTTTAATAATATCCGCCGAGCCGCCCTGTACGATCGTGTTAATAGCGGCCCGCTGGGCAAAAGAGGACATGCTCCCAATCCCCATATTAAATTCCGGCAAATAACGCACATGCCCTAACATTGTTTTTACATATCCGTTTTGGCGGGCAAGAGCTACATTTTTGTCAATCC
>JAZLAA010000130.1:0-10309 GCA_045612945.1 Elusimicrobiaceae bacterium | reverse complement strand
AAAATTAGCAACTATTTTATTTGTTTGCTAATTATAAGCCAAAAAGGCCCCGGCCTAGTAGGCCGGGGGTGTTTGACGAAATACTAGTGGAATGTTAGTTTTTGGGGAAAAGACGTTGGCAACGTTCAATTAGCGCATTAGACAATTCTGCTAATTCCTCTTCGATTAAATCCTCCGGCTTATCTAAATACCCCCATGGATGACCATCTATAAATTCCCAAATGACGGGAGCCGTCCTTAGCCCCCGGTCTAAGCGGGCAATTCCCGGTTGAATTTCCGCCGGCGACAATTGTACGCCTCTATCGCGTACATATTCCCACGCATCTAAGGCCCGGTTGATTTTTTGGAAATTGAGCTCACCTGCCAATCCACCCATTACGGCATCCAGCACAATCAAGTGTTCCATATCATACTCTTGGGCATAGCTGGATTTTTCATAAGCTTCAATCTTGGCCTTAATAGCTTGGCGTAAGGGGTAATTTTCTACGTTCGCATATTTCGGGAATACATCTATCAAGGATTCTTGCGGCACGTCCTCCAGTTGCACCTGGTGGCTGGCTAAGCGGTTATAAGCAAGCTGTAATAATTCACGCGCCGTAGGATTAGAAGGGATTCTATCCGCTTTTTCACGCAAATCTACCAATTGTTTAGCGGCTTGTTTTTCAGCCCGTGTAAGCACAAAACCGTGATAGTAATAGCTTTGTGAACGCAAAGACATCTCATCTACATTGTTATAGGCTCCCATGGCCCGCGGGTTGGATAAGAGCAAGTAGTTATCCAAAATTTTTGCTTGTTCCGCTTCGGCCGTCGGTTCCGGAAAGCCGGCACGGTTTAACTTAATATGTTGCGGATACTGCGTGGTTTTTTGGGCTAAATCCGCATAACTAGACGGCTCAAAAGAACCGTTCATTAAACGCTGCAAGAAACGGACACTGGGTAATTCCTCAACCTCATTAGCCTGCAAGTCATATAACTTAGAGTAAGGGTATTTATCGGCCGTAATCTGGGTTATACTTTCAATCGCGTCTTGGGCAGCTTGATATAGAGTGGGATTAGAAGATAACGGTTTGCTCGGGTTAGCCAAACGCCACAAATAGCAAGCCTGGGTTACTTGTACGGTGGTCATTTCTTCTAACGGCACAAAAGCAGGAGAGTTTTCTACTACACGCTCAGATTGTTGCAACACGGGAGCTACTTGTATGGGTAAGTCCGAGGCCGATACTCCTTCCAAAACACTGCTTCTTTTATACGTGCTAAACGCCGTATGAGCCGCGCAAAGTTCGGCTTCCCATACCGGAGTGGCGACTAAGGTTTGTGTTGAAAACGGAATACGGCACTGCAAACTCATATAGCCAAATACCGGGTGGTATTCCACCATGCCCCGGCTTGCTTGACGCAGTAACTGACGAGACAGGGCACCTTCCAGTCCCTTTACAACGATTTCCCCATTTTGGGCATCCGCCGGTAAGCATAGGCCTACAGCACTCAACATCAACAAAACTACTATTTTCTTCATGCACATCCTCCTCACATCCTGACTACTCTTATTCTATACCTTTATGTTGGGTCGTACGAGGGTCCTTCGGCCCCGGTATTTATTTTTTTGGACCTAATATAAAAATAGGTCTTTTTCACAAAAACTCCCGGCCGGTACCGGGAGTGATAAAAACAACCTACGCACCCAAGTTATTGTTCTAAAAGCGCGTAACTGACCACTTCGCCATTGTCATCTTTACACGGAACTACTTGCCAGGTTCTATCCTCATAAAGGCCTTGCTTACTACGCACCTCCAACTGTATGGAAAATTCGTTGCCGCTACTGTTATGCAACGCTTCTTCCAAGGTGCGTTTGGCTAAATCCGGGTTACGCACTGTTTCTTCTAAGAAATTGCGTCCCAACATATTGCCGATATGACGGCCGGTAAAGCTCAGTAACGCTTGGTTAATAAATGTAATCTGATAATCCAAGTCCAACATGACAGCGGGCTTTTCTACATATTCTAACGTGCGCGCAAATGAGCGGGAAGCTTCATTTAGCATTTTACCGGTCTGACGTAATTCAATACGCAAACTAAGTAACCTGGCCAGTAACCCCATCAGCTCTTCCGCCCCTGTTTCAAATGAGCGGCGTGCCGCTTTAGAAGCAAAACAGAGCGCTCCCATCACTTTCCCCCCCACTAGCAAAGGAGCCGCCGCTAACGCCTGGAAATCTTTTTTGATATGAATACAATTTTGGCAAGAAGTACCTGCCAAATCCGCCCATAGCAAGACACGGCCATCCGCCACATCATACAAACATTCCTCTACGGAAAAGCCCATGGAAGGCTCTACATTTAGCTCATTGGGAGTAACATAGAGCACATGCCCGTCCAACGTGTTGGCGTGCTTACTAAAACGTACCACAAAACCTACATCCGCATGAAATACTTTCAGCCCAAAGGCTAAAATTTTATCTACTTGCTCGGTTATGCTTAGCCCCGGCTCACTGGTAAGGTGATACAACTCACGCACTTGCTGGGTGTAAGCGTAACTTTGGGAAATATCTTTGAGCCATAAAATAGCTTCCTCACTACCGGAAATAGGGGTAACACTAACTTCAAAATAGTGGGTAGCATCCGGCAGTTTCCACGTTAAATCAAAGTGGGAGGCCATGTTCATGGAGAGTGCTTCTTTAATAGTAAACAAGGCCTGTTGTGCCGATTCTTTATTCCAGTATTTTTGAGGCGTTTTTCCTATAAAATGTTTGACAGCTTGTTCCTGCGGGAAGTATTCCAGATTAGAATATACCTCCAGGGCTTTGCCCGTACTATCCGTCTTTAAATACAAACCCGGCAAAGCGGCCCGCACACTTTTAAGTTCTTGGGCCTCTTTGGATGTGCTGGACCAGTCATCCCGTTCATGGGAAATGTCCCGCAATACCACTAAGGCGGCTTCCTGGCCGGGCAAATCCAGCGAGGTAATGTTGACCTGTGCCTCAAACGAAGTACCATCCTTACGTTTTACACGCCCATTAAAAGAAGCTTTCCCTTGCCGCACCAGCGCACGTTGGGCTTTGTTTAGCACGGCAGACATATCTTGTTTAGCGGTGGCTTCAAACAAATCTACAAAATGGGTACGGGTTAACTCGTCTTGTGTAAAGCCCAACTGCTTGGCCAATGCCTGGCTAACGTTATCTACCTCGCCAAAGTGGCCTTTGTGCAGTAAAATAGAAAATACAACCCCATTCGTAGACTGCAACAATGCATTTAACTGAGCTGAGCGTTCTTCCAACACTTTCATCAATTGCAAATGTACCATGCGGTTACGCAGTACAAACAGGTAGCGTCCGCCTTCTTCCGCCACCGCGGTTAGACGAACCGAAATTTGCTCCAACCCACTGGCCGGATTGATAATATAATCCCGGTTGGAAAGGGTTCCCGTAGCCGTTAAGGTACGCAAATCGGCCTGCAATTGCTCTTTAGAGCTCTCATCAAACAAATGCTCAATTTCTTGACCTAAGAGCTCATCTTCTCCCAATTGGCATAGTTCGCAGAAAAGATGATTACAGGAAATCATTTTAAAATCAGACGAACATAATGCATAAGGTTCACTATTAGGAAGAACCAGCATTTCCCGCGCCGAGGAAACCGGCAGGATGCCCACCGGTGGCAAAGGCTTACGTAACAGGCGCAACGCCTTTTTATGCGCAGGGGCCGCCGGACGGGAGGGCGTGAGAGTTACCATATAATGCACTAACGCGGTACCATCCTTCTTTTCTACCCGGCGAATAGGGGTAAAAACCAGGTGCAGCGGCAACGGCGGTTTGCCAGCCTGCAGGTGGGACGGGAATTTCTCCGCGGCCTTGGCAAAATCAAACACATAGTCCATTTCCGCAGGTTCACCCGCACGCAATTTGCGACGAACCTCCAACGTAAAACCAGGGCGCATATATACGTTACAATAGAAGGACTTGTCAATGGCCCGTAAGCCAAACAAACTCCGGCACGCCTCATTCATTAGACTAATGTAACCGTTGGGTAACAAAATAAAGGAAGCCGTGGCCGCTTTTTCAAAAGCTAGGCGATATTGTTCTCGTTCCCGCATCAGTTCCCGCTGAGTGCGGTTGAAAGCGGTAATATCTCGTAAGAAACAAAGCACAATTCGCCGCCCCAAATAGCGCGAAGCAACGGCGGTGAACTCCACTTCCACTTTATTGTCATCCTGTGTAAGGAAGATAAAATTCTCCGGCTGGTCCGCACCAAGTCCGCCGGCGAGTACCGCGTCGTATTTTTCGGTTAATTGGGCTCTTTGTTCAGCGGACACTAAATCGACCAACGGTTTGCCTAAAATTTCTTTTAAATCAGCATATCCTAACATCCGGCACAAGGCACGGTTGGCATACATTACCTTTTTATCTTCGGCTAGCAACACGCCTTCACGGGCATTTTCCACCAAAAGCGTATTTTTATCGCTGGCCTCGCGGATTTGTTTTTCCATGTGCGTTTTAGCGGTAATATCTTCCGATACTACAATAAGCGAACTGGGGGTACCGTCTTCATTAAACACCGGGGTTTTGACCGTGTGCATAATTTTTACACCTTCAGTGGCCGTAGAGATAAGTTCCTGGGGAATGTTTTGCTCTTTTTTACTTTCAAATACTTTGAGTTCCCCGTTGCGGACAAATTCCAACTGTTCTTTATTCATGTCCGCACGGTAGGAAGTCCGCCCAATCACTTCTTTAGCCGCAACGCCAAAAATTTCTTCACTTTTTTTGTTCCACAAGATATACTTGCCATCGTACGTTTTAACCGACAAGGATACCGGCAAATTGTTAATCACTGCCTGTAAAAAGTTTTTAGCATCCACAATGGCCTGTTCCTGCGCTTTCTTTTGGCTAATATCCTCAGCCACTGTAAGTACCATAGCAGGCTTACCGTCTTTGTCAAACACGGGGGCTTTAATTAGGTGTAACAACAGTTTTTTACCCTCTAATGTAGTATATTCTTCTTCGGGCATTTCCAACACTTTGCCGTTTTCAAAAATATACTTCTCGCGTTTATCGTAAAACTCTTGGCGGTTAACTTGTTCTCCTTCTTTTTCACCGGGGAACATTTCCCTCGCCCGGCGGTTGACATACATGATAGTATCATCCACGCCACGGGCATAAATAGACACAGGCACATTATCCAACAAGGTTTGCAGGAAATTTTTAGTTTCTTCCAAGGCCCGTTCCTGGGCTTTACTTTGGGTAATATCTTCCACTAACGTAACCACAAAAGAACCGTTTTCTTCGGTACTGTTTACAGGTACTTTAATAATGCGTAAAAGCTTAGTAATGCCATCAGCCGTTTTATAGGATTCCTCGGGAATGTATAAAATTTTTCCGCTTTCCAAGAGTTCACGTTCCCGTTGCATATACGCATTGACTTGCTGAGGGGTTTCGTGCGGTAAAGAACCTTTCTCATCAAACATGGTTTCATCAGGCACCACCCCAAAAATTTCAGCGCACTTTGCGTTACGCATCAGCATTCGTCCGTCGGATGCACGGGCATACAGACCCACCGGCGCATTTTGCACAATGGTCATCAATAACGTATTAATGCGTTTAATTTCTTTTTCTTGGGCTTTACTTTGAGTAATATCTTCCACGATGGAAAGTACCAACGGCTTGGGGCCCGCATCCATTAGCGGCACTTTGCGCAAGTGCAATAATTTCTGTTTGCCTTGAGAATCTGTATAAGGTTCTTCGGGATAATCTTTAATTTTTCCTTCCCGCAAAATCTCCGCTTCGCGCGTTCGGTGCATCCGGGTATCTGCTTGGGTTTGGTAAGCGTGGGCGCGGGAAACATTGGCTTCGTCTTTCTCGTTTAAGACTTGCAAACTTTGGCGATTATAGAAGGTAACTTGTCCTTCGCAATCACGTGTGTAGAGCCCCAGCGGCACATTTTCCAGCACGGCACGCAATAGGGTGCGGTTCTGCAGTAAATCCTGTTCTTTTTCATAGCGTTGGGTACAATCTTCAAACAGGGTTAAAATGCGCAAATCCTTACCGGCTTCGGCCGGCAAAAAAAGCTTGGTAACGCTGAGTATTTTTTCCCGGGAGGAAGCATCCTTGTACGTCAGTTGTACAGTCGGCTGAGAAAGTCGCTCCGTTAAAATTTTTTCATCCAAACGCTGTAAAGAAGCGATCAGTTCTTTGGGTAAAAACGGATAGACCTCATGCCCCAAAACGTCTGCCTCATCATAGCCGAACAGGGCTTGGGCCTGTTTGGACCACAGCACACATTCCCCGGCCAAATTTTGTACCACAGCGGCCGCCGGGTTCGCATCTAAAATACTACGCAAAAACGTATTATCCGCGGTAAGCTGTGAAAAATGCGGAATGGACTCCAGCGTAAGCATTACAAACGGGGTTTGGGCTAAAAATGAAGCGGCCGCCCCCACAAAAACGGAGTCCGCCTGGTCATTCACCAACTCAATAATTACTTTTTTGGGAGGATTAGTCTGCGCCATGGAGCGCACTTTATCCATGGTTAAACCAAAACGGTCCACATAAGAATCCAAGAGGACCTTCTCTTTCGTGTGCAACAAACGCACCGCACTGGGATTGGCAAACGTAATGCGCCCGGTAGCATCTAACAGCAAAAGTGCTAACGGATATTGGTACAAAAAAGAAAGCATTTCTTCGCTTAGGGCAGTAACGGCCAGCGGACGGGCCGGTTTGGAAAAAAATGAAAACAGTTTAGCACACATAAAACCCTCTTGTAACCCCTACGTTTGAGTACGCGCCCAAGCGCGAGCGCGAAACGCGAAATGGAACCCCCTGTATTTTAATAAATTCTACCTTGCTTGGCAACCAGATACCCTAAAAGGATATTTTACAACTCAGCCATGCTAACATTTTTACATAATTTGGAAATGAGTATGAACGCAGCGGTTTCCCTTTTGCGCGCACACACAAAATAAAGTAGAATGTAATCATCTTACACCAAAAGGAGAACTTGCATGAAAAAAACTGTTTTGTACTTCGCCCTAGGGGCATTTTTGCTAGGGGCATGCACCACGCCCGGTAAACGTACCGCCATTGGGGCAGGAGCAGGTGCCGCAGTAGGAGCCGGAGCGGGGGCACTTATTGCTCATGCCAGCGGAAGTAAAGCCGGAAAAGGGGCTTTAATCGGAGGTTTAGCGGGGTTAGCTGCCGGAGGCGCCTTGGGCAACTATTACGACAAACAAGCTAAAGAACTGGCCGCTATTGCCGATGTGGTAAAAGGCGAAAACGGCATTCAGGTATTTTTGAAAAATGATATTTTGTTTGATGTGAACAGTGCGGTTCTTTCCGCAGAGGCCATGCAAACCCTTACGGACTTAAACCGCGTGCTTAAAAAATACCCTAAAAACCGCATTGTAGTACAAGGGTTTACAGATTCTACCGGGTCTGCCGAGTACAACAAAAAACTTTCCGCCCAACGCGCACAAGCCGTATATAATTATTTACTGGCCGGTGGGCTTAAAACCTTAAGTATTACTTACATTGGTTACGGGAAAGAAAACCCGATTGCTTCTAATGACACAGAGGCCGGGCGTGCCCAAAACCGCCGCGTGGTATTAGCTATTACCGCTAACGAAAAAGATGTGAAATAGTGGTTTATTTGTAGTTGAAATACCCCCGGCCAAAAGGCCGGGGGTGTTTTGTTTACTCTGTATAGCAACTCAGAGGGGCAGTTGATACGCACAATGTACCTGGAGTGCTAAAACCAAATAGAGCACACCCGCCATCGTACACATCCTGACAGTATTTTACTCCTCTAGTAATACCTAACGTTGCAATATATCTATCAGATCCTTTTTGATACATAACGGCAAAAGCAGAAACCTCTCCATCCGTATTCTGCCCTATCCAATACGAAGAAATATATTTATTATTGGGTTCAAACGAAAGGCCCGTTGCCTGGTTGCCGTTTTTATCCACAAGCGAAACGTCTAACTGCTCAAACGGATACGCCGTATTATGGGTGCCCATTTCCAGGTTCTTGGCGGCTAGGGCATCGTTAATGGCCTTGATATTTGTCCAGGCCTCTGTAGCACGGCTTTTAAGTACCGCTTTTTGGTATTGCGGAACCGCTACGGCCGCCAAAATACCGACAATCAACACCACTACCAACAACTCTATGAGGGTAAACCCTCTTGCTTTGTTTTGCATAATTTTTCTCCCATCCATTTAATTTCAATCAAACTGTCTTAGGGGTATAAAAGAATACGGCCGCTACAGCCGGCGATCTACCCAGAACCCAAGCTATAACAGCCGCGGTTCACCGTCCTACAAAAGCAGAACGGCAAACACTCGGCACAAAGCAAAGGGGTTATAAGGCCCTTCACTTTGTGCCTCAAATCGGCTGTTTTTGGCGGGTAGATCACTTTTGAATACTCAAAAGTTCTCCGTATTCCACATACGGTTCCAAAAACAGTTTAAATTGTACGTATAGTATAATAAAAAAACGATAAAATAACAATGCCTTGCCATGAAAAAATGATAGACAAATCCCCCTCATTTTTACTATATTGAGTATATGCAAACACGTGATAATTCCCGTCTAAAAGCACTCCTTAAACTTTTAGAAACGGAAACCGATCAATACGCCGATTTATTAAAAGAAGCCCTGGCCAGTGCCATTAAAGCCAACCCCGGTGAAGTACAACGCACACTGGAGGAAGAATTTGCCACCTCTGCCCCGCGCGGCGTGGTGCGCGCACTGGAAGAAATTTGCTGGGACGATTTGGCCCAGGCACTATCGGTATTTGCTGCTAAAATCAATCCGGATTTATTGGAAGGGCTAATGCTACTAGCCAAATTTACTTCCCCCACCACGGCACGCGGGGAGGTAGAAGGGCCCTTGGAAAATATGGTACAAACCTTGCGGCCGGCGTTGTTAAACTCGGCAGATTACCCGGAAATCATCCAAACTCTCAGCCATTTTATTTTTACGGTAGAAAAATTCCAAATTTTGCCCACCGTTACGGACGTGCGGGATACTTCGTTCCCGCGTTTTTTGGCACGCAAGCAGGGCTCGCCCTTAAATATGGTGTGTTTATACTTGTGTTTGGCCCAACGCTTTGGTTTGGAAATGGATGCGGTAGATATGGCAGGCAAACTGCTGTTGCACTTGCATAACAGCCAACACGAAACCTCCTTTTTAATTGACCCGCTAGACAACGGCAAACTGCTTAACCGGGAAGATTGTAACCAATACCTTTTAGCACGCGGGCTGGAACAGGAAAAAGATTTGTTTGAGCCGCTTTCCTCGCGTATGATAATACGCCGGGCTATTGCGAATATGATTTTTGTGCTAAACAAACTGCACGACGAGCGCCGCTTGACGTATTTGCGCAACTATTTGGAAATTATAAAAAGCTAGGAGAAAAAAATGAACTTCTATGTGTATCTGATTATTGCACTGGGGTGTTTTGTGGGAGAGCTGTTCACCATGGAATTTTCCCTTACGTGCTTGGGGATTGGACTCTTAGCCGCAGGGGCCGCCTCTTGGTTGGGCAGTGCGTTGTGGCTACAAGTAGCTGTATTTGCTATAGTGGCTGTGATTAGCTGGATTGGAGTGCGCCCTGTAGCACTTAAGCATCTTTACGGCAAGGGCAAAGATGTCAAAACCCCGGCGGATGATGTAATTGGTAAACCCGCTGTGGTAGAGGTAGCTATTGACCCCGTAAAAGAAACGGGCCGCGTGCTGGTAGCGGGCGAGAGCTGGAAAGCCACCGCCGCCAAAGCACTTGCTAAAGATACGCCGTGCGTAGTAGAAAAATTAAACGGGGTAACCCTTTTTGTAAAAGAAAAATAAATAAGGAGCTAAAATTATGGAAGAAGCCGCTGGAGTAGGATTGTTGTTCTTAGGGGCCTTTGTGTTTTTCATCATTGTGATGATTGCCAAAGGAATTATGATTGTAAAAGAGGGGCAATGTGTGATTATTGAACGCTTTGGTAAAAAACACACCATTTTAACCCCTGGGATTAACTGGATTATCCCCATTATGGATAAACCACACCGTATGGAATGGAGAAGCAGCCGCGATTATATGGACGCCTCCGGGCGCATGCGCTCTATTCCGCATACTGAATACCGCGACGTGATAGATATGCGTGAAACGGTGTACGACTTCCCGCGCCAAAACGTAATTACGCGCGATAACGTAGGCATCCAAATCAATGCGCTGTTGTATTTCCAAATTACCAACCCGCAGGATGCGGCCTATAAGGTGGAATCGTTACCCACAGCCATTGAAAAATTAACACAAACTACGCTTCGTAACTTAATTGGCGAAA
>JAZLAA010000129.1:0-3001 GCA_045612945.1 Elusimicrobiaceae bacterium | reverse complement strand
ATGCAGATAGTCGGATCCCAGTATTGGAATATGGTGCACGGATTCACACCGGAAGATGTACGCAAAGATATAGAAGGTTTGCAAACTATGCGTACACTGGCACAAAATATGGCTTGGCTACTCAAATGTATTGAACTGGGCCAAAAACACGGCATTAACAAACCGGAATATGAGCCGATAAAATTTACGAATTTTATTAACTAGGAGAACCCATGAAAAAATTACTCGCACTTTTAGTGGCCGCACTATTCACTACGGCGTGTAATACTAAACCTGAAGTAGCAAAGAAGGAGATAAAACCTATGGCACAAAACAAAAAAGTATTAGTGGCGTATTTCTCCGCTACCGGAACCACCAAACGTGTGGCTGAAAACTTGGCAAAGGCCACCGGCGCGGTTGTTTACGAGATTAAACCCGCTGTGCCCTACACGGATGCGGATCTTAATTGGCGCGATAGCAACTCCCGTAGTTCGGTAGAGATGAACAATAAAACCTCTCGTCCTGAAATGGCCGCGGATAATTTTTCTGTGAAAGAGTACGACACGGTATATCTCGGCTTCCCAATTTGGTGGGGTACCGCTCCGCATATCGTGGAAACGTTCCTGGAAAAGCATGATTTTACAGGCAAAACTATTATTCTTTTTGCCACATCCGGCAGTAGCGGTATGGGAAATACAGACAAGGACTTAAAGTCGAGCGTATCTGCATCCACGAAAATTGTGAAAGGTAAAACGCTAAACAGTAACCCGTCCGTAGAAGAATTAAAAAAATGGGTAGCAACCTTCCTGTGACACAAAAATAGTCATCAAGGGTACGTTATATGATAAAGAAACTGTACTTTTGATAGACAGTTGGGAAAATCAAGCGGCCATAGATCTACATCATCAAACACCCATGATGGATAAAATTACGGAACTGCGTAACAAATATGACCTGCATATGCGTGTTGAACGCTATATATCCAGTGAGCAAGGTGTTCCCAATAAGGATAAAGCATTTATAAGATCATAAATCCTGACACAATATATTTATCCTAACTATACGTAAATTGAAGAAAATGCTACTTAATGATCTGCATAACGAGTTAAGAAATTCTCTTTGATAGTTAGAACTTAAATCTTACCCACGCCCTCTACTAACTAGGGGGTTTTTTTGAAAAATTGGGGATCTCTACACTACTAACACGAATCTTTTTATGTGTTAAAATGTTTATAGAGGTAACGTATGAACAACATTGAAATTATGAAACAATTTGAACGAGTTATCAATACGGCAGACGAAACAAAAGCCGAACAATTAATTGCACCGGATGCCCCATTTATCACGCCTGCCAGCCCTACGCCCTTGTATGGCGGAAAAGGATATTTGTCTTTGGTGCATTGGCTACGGCAGTCGTTCCCGGATGTGCAGTGGCACGCCTCGGACATGGCAGCACAGGATAACAAGGTGGCCGTTTTATGGGAGTGTACAGGCACGCATAAGGGCGACTTTATGGGCATCCCCGCAACGCAAAAGAGTTTTAAAACTACGTTTATGAATTTTTATTATTTCAACGAAAAGGGCCAAATTACCAAAGATGTAGCCGGCGTTGGCATGATTGGTATTATCCAAGCCCTAAAAGCATAAGCGTGTCTGTTTCAATGCTTTAGCCCCTTACTCAAATGTAAGGGGCTTTATTTTGTCTTATAAACTAAAATGATAAAATATAAGAAAGATAGGTTCTATCATGCATAAATACACCAAAACTTACACCGTTATTTTAGACGACATGGACGTACGCAAGCACCGTTTGCGCCCCATATCGGCTGTTATGTACTTACAAGATACATTTGCGCGTTACTGTGCTACTAAGCGCATGGCCGCCTACGATTTGTTAGAGAAAGACCAAATATGGGTAATTAGCGAAATCCACATGGATTTTGTGGACAATCTACCTTTTTGGTCCGAAGATCTCAAAGTGGAACTGTGGTTTTCGGAAATATCCAAACTTAAAGTATATGCCGACTTTAACCTCTACTACAACGATAAACCGGTAGCCAAAGGCAACTCGCTGTGGATTATTTTAAACGCCACCACCAAACGCCCTGTGAAAGCGGATGAAATGGCCGCTAAATTTGAAGTATGTACAGACCTAGCCCTTGGCCCCCATACCAAAATGGTGCTACCCGAGTTTACAGAGCCCTACACCAAAATTACGCATACCAATAATCTATCGGATATTGACTTTAACAAGCACGTAAACAACAAAAGTTATATCAACTTAGCGGAAATGACTGCCCCCACCGAGTTCATACAAAACCACACGCTCAAATCTTTGCACGTGCGGTTTAACCGCGAAACGTTCCTGGGCGATACCCTCCAATGTACCACCTACAAAACCACCCAGCCAAAGACCTACGCGCATATCATAGAAAAAGACGGCACTTCGGTATGTGATATCGTGACCATGTGGCAAGAGCAAAAAGAAAACGTACGCATTGTAGATTACGACTTGCCGATCAAAAGCGAAGGCTAGTTATAAATAGACATCAAAAAGCCCCGCAAGTGCGGGGCTTTTTATTGGCTCATCAAATTCCCAAAATCCGGGACAATTTGACGACAAAACTTCGCCCGCCAGCGGGGGAGTTGGGGGTTCAAAACAGGTTGATCCTCGAAGTGCGTTCTCTTTTAATGTGATAAAATAACAATAGGGAGAAAATATGAAAAAACTATTCGGGTTACTGGTACTATTTACTATAACAACCGTACTTTATGGGTTGGATGTTTCTTCTTTGTCCTTGGCTGATTGTGAGCGGGATGCGCTTAAATCTTCCGCCCAACTGCAAGGTTTAGAAGCACAAGTCCGTTCTTCACAAGCACAGGAAAAAAGCGTGTCTTCATCTCTTTATCCGTCTTTGTCATTAGATGCAAAGGGAGTTTGGGTGTCGGAAGTTCCCACGCTCAAGTTTGGTGGGCAAGAGTTAAAATTTGGCGATACTTGGGGGTATTCTGTCGGGCCGAC
>JAZLAA010000128.1:0-12530 GCA_045612945.1 Elusimicrobiaceae bacterium | reverse complement strand
ACGATAATCGGGTCTGCACTCAGCACGGCTGCTAGCTGTTGTACCAGCGCGCCGTCCGGCCCGGCCAGCATAATTTTGGTGGGTACGTTTTGGGCAACTTCTAAAGCAAAGCTTGGCCCGGAAAAAGCACATACCTTGTCTTTGCATTGGGGTAGTTCTTCTTCAATAATCTCGCAAATGGTTTTAAATGTTTTATCTTCAATACCTTTAGAGGCACTGATAATGGGCACGGCGCGCCCGGCTAAGAGCGGTTTTAACTGCTCGCGGCAAAATGCACGGATTGCCTTGGACGAAATTACAAAAACAATCAGCTCGGTATCCGCTACGGCCTCGGCCACGTTGTCGGTTAAGCGGATGTTGTCGTGCAGTTTAAAATTAGGGATATTGGGGTGGCGGCCCATGGTTTTAAGCACATTTAAAAGCTGCTCATTATACTCCCACAGACGTACTTGGTATCCTTTCTGAGCCAGGTGCTGGGCAATCACACTGCCCCAAATTCCCGCGCCAAAAACGGTAATGTGTTTCATGGTCATTTTGACTGGCGTTTTTTGGCGCCGTCCTCAAATTTGAGTTCTTTTTGCTGGAGTAAGCGTTTAATGTTGGGAATGTGCTTGTAAATTACCAAAGCCCCAATAGCGGTGGCCATAATTTTCTCGGGTAGCGGGTAGTGCATACACCAGCTGGCTAGCGGCAATACCACACACGCCGCAATAGAACCAATAGAAATACGCCCCCACAACGCCACCAACACCACAAAAGTAGCAAACGCCAAGGCCGTAGGAACCGGGGCCAGGGCAAAGAAGACTCCAGCGGAAGTTGCCACGCCTTTTCCGCCGCGCAGTTTAAGGTAAATCGTCCACATATGGCCCAAAATGGCAACCACCCCGCACACAATAGCAATTACATAAATATCCGGGCAAAAATGGCGCGCTAAACACACCGGTACAAACCCTTTTACAGCATCAATTAAAAACGTGGAAATACCCGCCCATTTGCCCACAATGCGGTACACATTGGCGGCCCCCGGGTTGCCGGAGCCGTGCTCACGGATATCAATGTGCATCACATGTTTGGCAATTAAGTAGCCGGTGGGGATGGAGCCAATAAAATAGCTAAATAAAATAAGCAAAATAATCGTTGTAGTCATATACAACCATTATACTACATTTGTTTTAAGAGCGGGGAATGTATTGCTAAAAACCCCCGGCTTACGGGGCCGGGGGAAATGAATGTTACTCAATGCCAAAGTAGGTACACACGGTACCGGCTGTGCCGCCACAACCACTATCACAGAAACGGCCGTTGTTGTCTAGTCCAAGTGTGGTCGCACCACTGTCAGTTGATTCATAATATCCTACAAATTTAACTACCGGATTAGTAGCACTTCCCTCGATAGAATATCTGCAATCGTTCCATTTAGGGGAAGGACAATGGGTCATACAAATATGTCCAGAGGAACTGTTACAGTTTAGGCCTACATCCAAATACTGTGGATTCCAGCTGGTTGCCGATGAACCGGAAATGGCCGTTTCCGGGTTCATCATGGCCACCGCCGCCGCTTGGCGTAAACTGCCCAGCGTACTCCATACTTCCGTTAGCCGGCTTTTTTCTACGGCTTTGGTATATTGCGGCATAGCTACGGCTGCCAAAATACCTACAATGAGCACCACTACCAACAGCTCTATGAGGGTAAACCCCAATTTTGTGTGTTTCATAAGTTACTCCTTTTGGTTAATTTCAATTTGCTATTTATGAAACCACACATAAAAACGGCTACTTTTGCTAAGCCTAGTCAACAGACCCTAACAAAACAGCCGCGGTTTGCCGTCTAAAACGGCAAACACTCGGCACAACATAAACGGGTAATTAGTCCGTTTACATTGTGCCTAAAACAGCTGCTTTTGGCGTTGACTAGACTTTTGTTTCCAAAAGTTCTCCGTATTCTGCATACGGTTCCAAAAACAGTTCAAATTGTATCTATAGTATAATAAAAAAACTGTTTTTTTTCAAACAACAGCCCAGCTCCTTTGGTGGGAGCTGGGCAGATACAACAAAAAACTTATGGTATAACCGGCTGTGCGGGTGCTAATTTATATAGTTTCTTGGTATGGAGTCTATCCCCGTAGCGGGCCAGCGTAGCCGTGATAAATTTAAGCGTTGTTTTGGGGTTAAACCCGTTAAAGAGGAAGGACCCCTCCGCCTGGGTATATATAAAACGCTTTAAAACGACCGCCCCGGCTGTTAGCCGGGGCTGTTTTGCGAAGAATTGTACGGGTTATTCAAATAAACTTTCGTCTTTTTGAATTTTGTTGCAGATGCGGTGGCATTTGCATTTTTCGGTGCAGACATCCGGCAGTTTGAGTAAAATGCGGGTGTCGCAATCGTTAAAGTCGTCTGCCATTTCGCTAATCAGTTTGGCGTCTTTTTCGGCCATGTGGATGAACTCAATCCCGATGGTGTAAACATTTTCGCGCTGTTTTACCCAGGCCAATTTGGCACTGACTTCCATTTTGTCTGTGCCGGGCAGTTGCAGACTGATTGAAAATTTGTCCGCCAGCGGTGCGCCTAAAAAGCTAATCATACGCATGCCGGAGGCGGATAAATCGGCCAAAATAGCTACTAAAGTGGTTTCTTTGCCATCATCCGTTTTATAGCGCAGATTGACGGGTTCAATTAAATTGCTAATCACCGACATACGCGGGTGACGGCGTTTTTCAGAGTATTTTTTAGTCATGTTCATTCCTCGCAAATAATAAAGTACCGGTTGCTCTTTCTATCTTACAGCTTACTATACTGCCTACCGGGTGTGCAACCGGGGTTTGTACCCAAAAACTACCACTGCTACGCCCTTTGGTGGGTTCTTCCAACAGTACTTCCTGGGTGCTACCCACTTGGCGCTGGTAGGCATCTTCGGCCAAGCCTCTTACTTTATTTAACAAAATAGCAAGCCGTTTTTCCAGTATATTTTCACTTAGTAGCGGCAATTGTGCGGCCGGGGTGCCTTGGCGGGGAGAGTATTTAAAGCAATAGGCGGCTAAAAATTGGGCCTGCTCTACCAACGAGAGGGTTTGTTCAAAATCGGCCTCTGTTTCGGTGGGAAAGCCGACAATAATGTCGGTTGTAATATGACAACCGGCCGCTTGTAAGGCGCGTATTTTATCTAAAAACAGCGCGCGCGTGTAGCCACGTTTCATATCTTGCAAAATTTTGTCGGAACCGCTTTGTACCGGAATATGTAAGTGACGTGCAATTTTGGGATTCTGCTCTATAGCACGCAGAAATTCATCTGTAAAATACAGCGGGTGGGGGCTTGTAAAATGCACGCGCTCTATACCCGGGATTTCGCTCACGCGAGTCACTAACTGGGCAAAACTAACGCTACCTTCCTGATAGGCATTGACTGTTTGGCCCAAAAGGGTAATTTCCTTAGCTCCGGCGGCTGCCTTGCGGGTAACCTCGGCCAAAATATCGGCGGCGGGCAAGCATTTAACCGGGCCGCGCACCTGCGGTACAATACAATAGGTGCAATTAAAATTGCACCCGCGCATAATAGTTGTATAGGCAGACAGCCCCGGCCGGCTGGGTGTAGGAGCGTGGGGCTTGGCAAACAAGCCGCTTTTGTCTAAGGTGTCGGCAAAATGTTCAATGTCTTTGGCACCGGAAACAATATTCAAGTACGGATAGCGTTTTTGCAGTGCACTTCCTAAACGTTGGGCGGCACACCCGGCGAAGATAATTACGCGGCGGGGGTTTTGGCGTTTCCACTTGCACAAACGGCCCAAAAACGACAGGGCGCGGTGTTCGGCATGGTCACGCACGGTGCAGGTGTTAATCAGCACGGCATCGGCCTCCTCCAGCTTATCTGTGCGCACGGCCCCGCGGGCGGATAAGTGAAGGAACATCTCCTCCGAGTCCGCCTCATTCATCTGGCAACCATAGGTTTGGATAAACACGTTAAGAGGCATAAAAAAAGAGGGGCGGGTATCACGCCGCCCCCTTTGAGGTTAAAATAAGTCAGTAATTTTTTTGATGCTTTCCAAGATAGGTTGCGTAAGGTGCAGTTTAATCACCCGACGGCCTTTTTCTTCCAGGGCTTTAAAATCCCCTAACGCTTGGGCGTTACACAACTGCCCAAACGTATAGCGCTGGCCGGGAATTTTAAGGTCTTGTGCCGGGTCGGCCGAGAGGATTAAAAATACCCCGTTGTTGCCGTCACCTTTGTGCAATTGGCCGGTGGAGTGCAGGTAGCGCGGACCATAGCCAAACAATACAGCGCGTTTGGTTTTATTCATAATTTTATCGCGCAACGTCAGTAAGGCATGTTCCACCTCCGGCGCAGGATAGACATACGGCAAGATAGCGATGTAGTCGTTACTTTCTAAAAGCGAGTAGACATCTTGCCCCAAGGTATCTAATTTAATTTGGTTTGCAATATCGGTGCAAGCCAACAACGGGGCGGTTACTTCGGCCGGGATGGATCCTTGCCCCAGTTGGGTCAAAATGTTTTTGGTCATGGTTTTGGCCGCTTGCACATTGGGCTGGTCAAACGGGTCAATGGCTAAAATAGCACCGGCTGCGGCGGTGGCAATCTCCCACAACAAGAACATAGCCCCCAGTTGGTATTTGTTCTCTAAGAAAATAGTCATAACCGGTTCGCCGTCTTGGGCCAACTCTTTAGCACGGGCGGCAACGGCTTTATCGCTTTCGCTACCGGTAGAGAGGTGTACAAAAAAGCGGTCATCGCGGTAGGTAAAGTTGGGCAGCAGCGTTTCGCCCGCTACCGGTACAATACCTTTGCCCTCTTTGCCGGTGGATTCGGCCACTAACTGTTCGGCCCACAAGCCAAAAGTGGCAAAATCGGCCGGGGTCAACAGGGTGAGTTTATCGCGTGATTCGTTGGCCGTGCAAGCCCCCATAAAGGCCCCCAGTTGTAGGGCGGCATTTTCTTTGGCGGGCGCATCCGGCCCAAAGGTGGCGGCTTCTTCGCGGGCAACTTCTAAGAGGTGTTTTACGTCTATCCCCATGAGGGCGGCCGGCACCATTCCAAACATAGAAAGTGCCGAAAAACGGCCCCCAATATCAGCCGGGTTTAAAAATGTTTTGCGGAAATGTTTTTCTTGGGCCAATTTCTCCAGGCCGGTGCCCGGGTCGGTAATGGCTACAAAATTTTGGCCGGGTTCTTTCACGCCGGATTTTTTGACTTGGTCGTAAAAATAGGCAAATTGGGAAGACGGTTCCACCGTGCCGCCCGATTTGCTGGCAAAAATGAACAATGTTTTGGCTGGGTCAATGCGTGCGCGGACGGCGCCTACCCAATCCGGCTGGGTGGTGTCTAACACGATGAGTTCCGGGTAGCCGGCTTGTTTACCAAAAACCGTGCGCAGTACTTCGGGTGCTAGCGACGAACCGCCCATCCCCATCACTACGCAGTGGTTGAAGGTTTGTTTTACTTCGTCGGCAAAGCGGATAACGTCATCTATGCGCTCCAGCGTCCAGTCATATACTTTTTGCCAACCTAAAAATTTGACAATAAACTCCTGATGTTCTTTGTCTTGTTTCCACAAAGAGGGGTCCTTGGCCCAAAATTTGGTGTTAAATTCCAAGGCTTCCAGTTTGATTTCTCCTTCACGGATGATGCCTTGGGCTAAGGGGTTTGTTTGTGTCTTCATAATTTCTTCCTTGATGTTGTAAGTTTATTTAAAATGCGCGTCCTCAAACGCTTTTATTTTATTAAGGCGCTGTTCATGGCGGGTCCCCGTCAGAGCAGAAGCACCTAAAAATTGGGTTACCAGTTCCTGGGCCAAGGCCGGCCCAATAATGCGGGCCCCTAAACACAAAATGTTTAGTTGGTCGTGCTCTACGGCTTGGCGGGCGGAATAGGTGTCGTGGCAAACGCTGGCGCGGATGCCTTTTACTTTGTTAGCGGCGATGCACATACCTACCCCCGAGCCGCAAATTAAAATGCCGCGCTGGGCTTGCCCGCGGGCGACCTGTTGGGCTACGGCGAGGGCATAGTCCGGGTAGTCGGTACGGTCGCACGAAGACGTACCACAATCTATAATTTCATGTTTGCCGTTTTGCAGTACTTCTAAAATGGTTTTTTTCAGCGCAAAACCGGCATGGTCGCAACCAATGGCTATTTTCATAACTAATACGCTTGGTCCACTAACTCGCACATACAATGCCCCATAAAAATATGGCAGGCTTGGATGTGTGGGGTGTTGTTAGATTTTACAACGAGGGGCAAATCGCAACTATCTTTAATAATACCCCCGTCTTTTCCTAAAAAAGCAGCCGTGTAACAGCCTTTGCGTTTGGCTAGGGCTAAGGCCAAATATACGTTTTTGCTGTTGCCGGAGGTGGAAATACCGATGACTACATCCCCTTTTTGGGCAAAACCGTCAATTTGGCGGGAAAATACGACGTCGTATGAATAGTCGTTGCCAATGGCGGTTAAGGTAGAAGTGTTGGTGTTTAACGCTAAAGCCGGCAAGGAAGGCCGCTCTTTTTTAAACCGGCCTACAAATTCCGCTGCGATATGCTGGGCATCTCCGGCACTCCCGCCGTTACCCATTAAAATAACTTTATGCCCGTTTTGGAATGCTTTAATGACTTGCACGGCTAATGTTTCTACCGCAGGGGCTAAATTTTCTTTGACATACGTTACGGCTTCAATGAGTTCATCAGCTTGTTGTTGTATAAACATAGTTTCCTCTTAAATATGCTCCAGGGCGGTTTGCTCTACCCAGCCCTTGATCCCTTGGGAACGGACAATTACTTCTTGCCAGTGGTCTTTACGGTCTAATACTTCCACCAAATGGCCTTGCGGTACGGAAGCGCTGGGCGGAAAATTCAGCCCCGGTCCGCTACGTATTTCGGCCACGGGGGAAGCTACAACCGCTAGGGGTTGTGTTTCCCAGCTGTGGCGTGCGTAAAACCAACCAGCACACAACACAAACAAAATCCCTACCGTCCACACGAGCTTGCCCGCTTTGCGGGTAAGCAACCACCAACCAACCCCTAAGCACAGCCCCCAACCGGTTAGGCACACCAACCCTTTTAGTTCCTCTAAGGAAAGGATGAAGAATGCTCGGTGTACTACGGGGGGAATCCCACGGGGCACCAAACTGTTACCCGCTTCATTTAGCGCAAGAGCTAAGTTGTAGCGGATGTTGCTGTCGCGCGGGGCCAGCTTAAAGGCCCGGTAATAATAGGCCGTGGCTAAGCCTTTGCTTCCCATTTTAAAATAACAGTTACCTATATTGTAGTAAAGATAGGGGTCCTTTGGGTGATTTTTTAAGATTTGCTCGTACGCACCCAAGGCCTGGGCGTATTTGCCGCTACGGTAGGCCTGCTCCGCTTGGGACAAATCCTCTTGGGCCCACAGCGGGGTTCCTAACAGTATTACACACAATAGAGCGAGAAAAAATTTAAATCGGGTCATTTGATTTTCTCCAATACTTTCAGCAAATCCAGCGTACGTGCAGTAAATTGGGGTAGGGTACCCGTAGCCCCGGGAGTGGGAGCAAAGCGGGCTACTTCCAGCTCTTTCCATAACGTAGTAAATTGTTCCCCTACCTGCGGCGGTACGCGGTGGGCTTGCAACGCAGTGCGGATGTCGCGCAGGGGCAGGCTGGCGGTGGAAATATGCCATTTGGCCAGCAGATATGCGGACAACGCATCGGATACATTTTCGTAAGTGGTGGCTTTTTTAAGTTGGGCGCGGGCCGATAAATACGCCTGTTTCTTGGCGGCTGATTTTTTACCGATAGATGCTATAAAAACGCATACGGCTAAGAAGGCTAGAAATAATCCGTGGAGCCATTTCCAACCTGCCACCCGGGCCAACCACGAAGCACCCGGCGCATAGGTGCTGTGCACATATTGAATGTCCGGGCCGTTGGTTTGCAGGGTATCGGCCGGTGTATGGGGGCCAAAATGGATACTCTTATCGGCCTTAGTAGCCGGGGTAGCCGTTAACACCAGCGGGGGCGTAGAAAGCGTTTTGTAGGTGCTGGTTTTGGGGTCAAAGTAAGACCAGTGTAGTGCGGGGATGGTATAGGTGCCCGAAGCCAAGGGCACGAGCTCGGTTGTAAAAGTTTTATAACTGCCGGAAGCATTAGGTAACGAACCTGCAGATGGGGTGGCCGGATAAGCTGTAATGCCTTCTATGGGCGGGAACTGTAAATCCCCGGTGGTTTTTAAGTTGCCCGGTCCTTTGACGGTGGCGGTTAATGTAACGGCTTCACCGGCTTGGGTTTGTTCGCGCTCCAGCTGGGCCGAGAACGAATAGCCGCCGCCCACTGCACCTAAAAACGAATCGGGTTTGCCAGCGGTGGGCAGGGGGATGATATGTAGTTTGATAGGAGCGGCTTTGACGGTTTGGATAGGTTCTACGGCAGCCCCTCCAAAGAAATGGTCCCACAAACTTCCTCCCATAGAGCCGGGCCGGTAGCGGATTTCCGCCCCGCTTATCAACGCTTCCCCGGCGCTTACCCCGGCAAGGCGGTAACGGCGTTCTTCATACTGGTAAACGGTATTTTGAACGGTTTGCTGGCCCTTGGAGCTGCCCAGTTCTTCCATGAACAAATTGGTTACGGTAGGGGGATAGTAGGCGGCGTCGTAAAAGGCCTGCGAAAAATAAAAACGTACTGCCAGTGTAAGGGGTTGGTTGACAAAAGGTTTCTTTTGGGTAACGGTGGCTACCATAAAGAAAGGTTCCTGTTTATGGGCATAGGCACGGGTGGAAAGTTCTTTTTCCAGCGGGGGAAGGGCATCTAAATCTTGTAAGGTGTGGCCGCGCGTTTGTGCCGGTTGCCCCGTACGGGGGGCGGTAACGGTGGCCGTACCAGCGCGGTACACCCGCACCGAAATGGGTTTAGTTTGATATGTTTTTCCGCCGTACTGAAAAGTAACGGGGCCAATGGTGGCATTGCCCGCAAAACGGGGGGTCAACCGGTAGGTAAAGACAAAAGAAGTATGTCCGTTAATGGAAGATTGGAGTGTTTCGCGCGCGTAAACATTAAACGCGGGTAAGCTGGGCAGTTTGGGCATCACAATCGTGCCGTTTACGCCCGATACCTCTACAGTAAGGGTGAGCATGTCGTCTTGAGCCAGGTCGGTTTTATCGGTGCGGGCAGTTAGCTGTACTTGGGCCCAAAGGGAAGTGGCAAACAGTAAACACCCCAATACTAAAATCTTTTTCATTACCAGTCCTCATCTATCGTGTTGTCATCTTGCGACATAGGCCCCAGCTGTAAAGGGCGTTTATATTCGTTATCGCGTGCTAACTGCATGACCCGGTCGGCCGCTTGTTTATCTAACTGGCTTTTGGTTTCTTGCGGCTCTTGGGGTTGCGGGGAAGCCTGCGGATTGGTTTGCGGGTCTTTCCCGTCTTGGTTTTGTTCCTGCGGGTCCTGGTTTTTAGAATCGTTTTGCGGGTTTTGGTTATTTTGGTTCTCTTTTTGGTCTTGGTCTTGCTGTTGTTTGAGTACCAGTTGCAAATTGTGAATGGCTTCTTTATCGGCCGGGTTTTGCAAAATGGCCTGTTTGTAAGCGGCAATGGCCGGGTCTTTCTGGCCGGCCCGATAATGGGTATTACCCAAATTAAACAGCGCATCTTCCTGCCGTTTGCCCTCGGCTTGGGCGGCTTGTTCAAAGGCGGCGGCCGCTTGGGCATAGTCTTTTAAGTAGTAGGCCGAAGCTCCCGCCCCAAAGGCGGCGGCTTGGTTTTGCGGATCTTGCTGGAGGGCTTGTTCAAATTTGGCAAGTGCCTGACCGTATTTTTCTTTTGCGTACAAGCGGGCTCCTTGGCGCACGTCTGCTTCTACCCCGGCTTGCAGGGGCAACACCCATAGCATGAGTAAACCTACAGACAGTATTTTCATCTCTCTATTTTACCTTTTTTAGACTTTTTTTGCGTTCATACGGCCATAATACATAGAAGGCCAAACACAACAGTGCCGCTACCAGCGCAAACCCATATCGGTTTTTATAAGAAGTATGGGTGCGCGTTTGGGTGAGCGATTTATCTAACCCGGCCAGCGCGGTTTCTATTTGGCGGGCCACTTGGGCCGAGGTAGTATAGGCAATATACGCCCCGCCGGTTTCTTGGGCCAGGCGCGCTAGGGAAGCTTCGTCTAATTTAGAAACGACGGTTTTACCGGTTTTATCTTTTTTGTATTGGGATACTTGCCCATTTGCGGCTACTTGGTCCGGAATGAGGGCGCCTTGCGCGGTGCCAATACCCACGGTAATGATGCGGATGCTATGTTGCACCGCGGCGGTAATGGCGCGGGTCAGTTCGTCCGGGGAATGGTCTTCCCCGTCTGTTAGCAAAATGAGGGCTTTTTGGCCGGGATATTTTTCCAACATGCGGGCGGCCAGCTCTACCGGGGCCGCTAAAGAGGTGCCCGGCACGGGAAGCATATCGGGCTGTAAAGAGGCAATAAAGGTGTTGAGGGCTTCGGTATCGGTGGTAATGGGGCACTGGATATACGCCCGGGAAGTAAAGGCAATAATGCCAATGCGTTCTTCTTTTAGTTGGCTAACCAGCATTTGCAACATACGTTTGGCGTTCTCCAAGCGGTTGGGGGAAATGTCTTGCGCGCGCATACTGGCCGAAACATCCACCGCAATTACTGTTTGGGCAAAATTGCCTTGGGCGTGGGTAATTTCTACGCCCCATTGGGGGCCGGCTAACGCCACAAAGATAAAGAGTATGGTGCAGAGTAAAAAAATATTTTTCCACTTGGAAACTGGCCGTAACCCGGCAGTTAATTTGGCATAGGCCGGGGATTTAAAAATTTGTTGGGTATAGTGCCGTGTAAGCCGGGTTCCCAGCCACAGCACAGCAATCACCCCTGCCAAAACGGGCAGTGCGTAGAGTAAGAGTAACGGCCTAGCAAATAATCCCATAGTTACGGTATCCTTAAACAAAGTAATTTTTCCAGCAGTAACGCGGCTAACAATACCCACAACGCGGCCCATAAAAACGGTGTATATTCATCTTGGTAGTGAATAGATTGCGGGGGGGCAAAGTCGGTTTTTTCCAAGTCGTTAATGGTGTTATAAATTTTGGCCAGTTCCTCTGTGTTGGCCGCCCGGTAAAATTGTCCGCCGGTAGTTTGGGCAATTTCTAGTAACAGGCCTTCGTTAATTTCGTCCTCCTGGTTGGAGTAAGCCCCGCTGCCCGGCGGGCTGGCTGCACCAATGGTATAGACGCGGATGCCATAAGAAGCGGCCGCCTTGGCGGCAATGACCGGATCAATGGTGCCGGCGTTTGAATCGCCATCTGTGAGTAAGATGATAATTTTGCTTTTGGCTTTGCTGTCTTTTAGGTGGTTGGCGGCTACACCCAGCGCGTCGCCAATGGCAGTGTAGCTGGGGTCAATCATACCTAAATACATAGCGGACAGGTATTCTTGCAAGGCCTCGTGGTCTAACGTAAGGGGTACCTGAAGCATGGCGTGCTTGGCAAATACTACCAGCCCTACGCGGTCCGTGGGGCGTTTTTCTACAAAGCGTTTGGCGGTTAATTGCGAAGCTACAAACCGGTTGGGTTCAAAATCTTGCGCTTTCATAGAGGCCGAGGCATCCATAAGCAGGATAATATCAATCCCTTGCGTGGGGGGGAGTGCCGTGCGGCTTAAACGTACCGGGCGCGCCAGTGCCACGACCAAAAGGGCCAGTACCAGCGCGTAAAGCAGGGGAATCAGCCAGCGGGTAAACGCCAAACGCAACGAAGTTTGCTCTATGGCCAAATGGGTAAGCGGGTAGGCTACCTGGCGTTTGGAAAACCCTTTGCGTACCCATGTTTTAACGATAACAGCCAGTGGCAAGACTAGTAGGAGCAGGGCCCACGGGTCTCGCAGGGTAATATGCTGAGTAAGCGTTTGCCACCATGCGCTCATAATTTTATCTCCACCCGGGCGGGTGCAACCGGGGCCGGCTTAGGCGCGGTTTGGGTAATAATTTCACGCAATAGCATAATATCTGTATTGCGGGTCGTTTCGGTAGGAACCGCTTTGGCAAATTTTACTAAATCACCCGAGCTAAGTAACGTTCGCAAGGGTTGGAGTAGCGGGGCCAGTTGGGGCACCGCTTTGGCGCGGTGCAACAATTCGGCAGACGTATCGGCCGAAACGTCTATATTAAGCCCGTTTTGTAAATAGGTGCGTAAAATGTCGGAAAGGGTAATGTAGAATACCTTATATTGTTTGTTTTCCCACAACCCGCTTTGCAGCAGGGCTTCTAAGCGGGAAAGTGCTATTTCGTGCGCGGGGCGGCGGTCTATTTCTACCAGTTTGCGTGCGCGGTTTTGTAAATGTCGGATAAACCAAATTACACTAAACACCAGGGCACTTAACGCCAATAAAATACACAGCCATATTGCCCAGTTAAACGGGCGGTGCGGGGCGCGGATTTCGCGCAGTTCTTCGTCGTTAAAAAAGCGGGCAGGGGTAATTTCCAAAGGCAGTTGGGCCAGGGCGGTTACTTCGGGCTGGCCGGCCAGGGAGAACGTAACCGTG
>JAZLAA010000127.1:0-3769 GCA_045612945.1 Elusimicrobiaceae bacterium | reverse complement strand
GTACCGGACGGTGCCCCGCCAATGCACATAATTAGCAACAAAATTAAGAGCGAACAAACCGACAACCCATGTATTGGCACCGTGTTAAACCCGGCGGTGGAGGAAGCACATACCGTTTGAAAGAACGCTTCTAACAAACTAAGCGACGGGCTGGTTACATAAAGCGTAAAGGTGCCAAAAGCTAAAAGTACCAGGGTAGCCAGTAAAATAATTTTAGTCGTGAATGAAATTTCTTGGGTTTTACGCCGGATAAAGTTCATTACATCTGTTACTACAATAAAACCCATGGATCCTGCCAGTGCCAAGCAGGAAATGACAATATTCATAGTTTTGCTATCGGCAAAGTTCATCAGGCTATTGCTCCATAGTGAATACCCCGCCGTACAAAAGGCACTAATGCTATGGAAGATACTGTACCAGGCCGCCTGCAAAATGGAGTAATCGTGGTGGCGGAAATAATTAAACAAAAATACGCTGCCGATACTCTCGGCAAACACGGTAAAGACCACGGCGGACCATAAAAAGTCGGACAGTTTAAGCGTGTTCGGTAGTTTTACTTCGGCGTTTAACGCTTCTTGCTGGTGCTTTTTTAAGCGGTGTTTTTGGGAAAGTGATAAAAACACAAAGGAGGAAAACGTCATATACCCCACCCCGCCAATTTGGATAAGTATTAACACGACCAGCTTGCCTAAAAACGTATAGGAATCTGCAAAGTTAACGGTTTGTAGCCCGGCGGTAGAAACGGCCGCCGCAGCGGTAAATAAAGAGTCCAGCAAAGACACCCCTTCCCGGGTCATAAATGGCAGGGAAAGAATAGCCCACCCGATAAGCGTGTACGAAAGCACCGTTTGTGCAATATTTTGGTGCGGGGTTAAGTGCAACAAAAACAATGAGTATTTTTTAAGCGAAAGCTTAAGAAAATCTTTTAGTTTACCCAGGGAAGATTGCCCATTTATAGTCATACCTGTATTATATAAAATAGCGCGGATGCAATAAAACAGGGGGGGTGGGTGTTTTACTCTCATACAGGAGGTGTTTATGAAAACTTGGAAAGTGGTTTTGTTGTTTGCAGTGGTTACATCCGCCTTAAGCGGATGTGCGGCTACCATTACCCCACGCGGGGAGGTATATACGCAAGTACTGGTGCCGCCCCCGGTGGTAGTTTCCCGCCCGGTAGTGGTAACTTCTCATCGCCCGCATCGGCGACCACCGTTACACGTTCGCGTGCCCAAAAATCACCCCCGTGCCGGGCACTCTCATCCCGGGCATTCTCATTCGGCCCGTCCGCACGGGCCCCGTTAGAAACTCCCTACAAGTAATTACGGGTTTCGCTTCCCCTGGTCGTTAGGATATAGCGACCGGGGGGAGTTTAAGACGTTCATCTTAGGCCGTTGGGTTGGATTAGCGGACGAGGGCATTTCCCGGCGTACAAAGTCGTTAGGGTCCGGGGTCCAATCCTCCCCGATGTTAGGCGGCAGTAAATCTGGCGGAAGTATTTTCTGCACGGGTTCTTCGCGCAGGTATTGTTCGGGGTGAGTCCAGTAATACCATACGCTGTAACAAGCAATAAATAAGAGCCCCCCTGCCGCCGCAAAGAAAATGTATCCAATCAAATGGTCATACTCTAACCAGCCTAACGGTTCTAACACATAGTGCCAATCTCCGCAGATTTCTCCCTCTTTATAAGAGGTAATCATATCCGCCGAAGCTAACGGTAGTGAGCAGGCCCGCGCGTCGGAAACATATACTCCCGCCCCAAACAACGTAGTGGCCAACCAATAAAAAAGCGGAGGGAGCACCCAGTTCCCGCCTTTCCAGCGCAACCAAAATAAGATGATTAAAAACGGTATCAAAGTTTCGCCACCGTTGCCCATAATGGTAATAAGCCAATTGGCTAAGCCGGGGCTGAAATTATACGTCAGGGCAAATAGCACTTTCCCTATCAAATTATGGCCTACCATTTCATGCATTAAAAAATTAGGCAGGTAAACAATACTATTGTTAAGCAGCACATCCACTATTCCGCTTTGCCAATACACCGCCGTCAGTACACAAAAGGTAATACAGAGCAGGAAGGCAATGATAGACCACTTAAAAAAGAAGAAAGTTTGGTGGTACGGGTCAAACCAGGTAATCAATTTTTTCATAGCTTTTATTATACCTCATATTTGCTACAATGAGCTATATGAAAAAGTTTTGTATTTTGGCACTGGGGTTGTTGGTATGCGGGTTGTGGGGTTCTTTTCGCCGGGCGCAGTGGCAAGCGCGGGGGGAAACCTTGGTGGAAGATGCATACTATGGCGATTTGGTAGCTGTTAAAAACGACGTGGAAGCCGGTGCCCCGCTACATTTCTACTTTTATTTTGACGAGCCCGAACGTCAGTATACGGCCCAAACCTTTAACGCTTTACACGCGGCGGCCTCCAGCGGAAACGGAAAAGTGGTTTTTTATCTATTAGAGCAGGGAATGGAAGTAGATGCGCGTACTCCTGCCGGTTGGACGCCCCTTTTTGTAGCCGCGCGGGACGGAAATGCCGGGGTGGCTAAGTTTTTAATTTCGCGTGGGGCTGACGTAAATGCCCAAACGGATTGGGGGGCTACCCCGCTTACTATGGCGGCAACTCAACCCTACGCTAATGAGCAGGACCGTATTTCGCTTTTGGAATATATGCTTCGCAAAGGGGCGGACCCGTTGTTGGCAGATGCTTATGGGCATACCCCACTGTACTATGCCCAAGCCGTAGGCAATCCGGCGGTTATCGATTTACTACAATCGGCCACAGCCCCTTAAAGATGCAAAAGCGCCCGCTAAAAGCGGGGGGCGCAGATTAAGTAGCGTTACTGAACGTTTACCTGATAGGTAATATCCTCGCGCAAGCTGTTATGCACGGGGCATTTTTGTGCCAGTTGGGCGTATTTTTGCTTTTGTTCGGCCGTGAAGTTCGCCGGGAAAATAAAACGAATGCCAAACCCCGTAATGCGGGAGTGCTTCTCATCAAATTGTGGGGTAATTTCCACTTGGGTTCCCTGCGCGTTATCCCCGTTTTTGGTGGCCATAAAGCCCACCATGGTAAGCATACACGCCCCTAACGAAGCGGCCAGCATTTCGCCGGGATTAACGTCCTCGCGCGGGTTGTTAAAAGCCGTATGTAGCGGTTTTTTACCGTCTAACACGCTGGTAGTTTGTAAGTTTTGTTCCAGGGTAACTTGAATCATCCTTTCCTCCTAACCCAGTTGCGCCAGTTTGGCGAACAGGTTTTTTTGTTCACGGGAGAGCGTGCGCGGTACATCAATCGTGAGGGTCACATACAGGCTGCCTTTTGCGCTAAGCCCCTTGCCGCTAAGTTTTAATTTCTTGCCACTATGTGTACCTGCCGGCACTTTTACCTGCACCGGGCCGTCCAACGTAGGTACGGAAATGGTACCGCCCAAAGCGGCCGTCCAGGGCATGATAATTACCGGTACATACAAATCTTCCCCTTCTAAGCGAAACATCGCATCCGGGCGGATTTTTACTACTAAATACAAATCTCCTGCGCCGCGGCGGGTGGGATTGCCCATGCCTTTAAGTTTAATTTTCTTACCCTCGCTTACACCGGCGGGTAATTTGACGGTTACGGTGCGCCCGTTGGGCAGTGTCATTTGCATATTACCGCCGCGGTGGGCATCTTGCAACGTAAGGGTAAGCTCGGCCTCTACGTCGCCGGCATCTTGACCGGGGGCCGCACTGCGGCCGAAGTTTTGGCCAAATCCTCCAAAGCCTCCACCC
>JAZLAA010000126.1:0-3124 GCA_045612945.1 Elusimicrobiaceae bacterium | reverse complement strand
ACCGTTGGATATGCGTTTTGATGCCACCGCCTCGCTCACGGCGGCCGAAATTTTAAATACCTGGTCGTTAGATAGGTTGAGCCATATCTTTCAAGACTATGGCGAAGTACGCCGGGCCGAAGCGGTGGCCCACGCGGTAGTATCTGCACGCAAGGATACGCCGTTTACCCATACTTCTCAATTAAAAATACTGGCTGAGCGTGTGCTGGGGCCCAAACGCGGTAGAATTCACCCGGCTACCCAGCTGTTTCAGGCCCTTCGTATTGCGTGCAATGATGAACTGGAGGCTGTGTCAGGTATCATGGCATTATTGCCGGCTATTTTAAAACCGGGCGCACGGGCCGCGGTGCTTACATTTCATTCGTTAGAAGACCGCCTCATCAAACAAGGGTTTAAACAACTTTGTACAGACGGGGGCTGGCAACTCATCAACAAACATGCGCTTGGTCCTTCGTGGCAAGAAGTCCGCCAAAACCATCGGGCCCGCAGTGCCAAACTGCGCGTAATTGAACGCTTAGAGGAACACGTATGAAGAAATGGATTGCTTGTTTATTGTTTTTTACACTCGCATTTTTAATTACCATTATTCATACAGGTGTCATCCGTACCGGGCGGCAAATCAGCCTTTTACAACAAGCGGTACAAATCCAAGAGGCCCAAAATCAATACGAGCAATTAGAAATTACTCGTCTCTCCAGCCCGGAAGAAGTAACCACCTACGCCCGTGAGTTGGGTCTGGTGGAAGCGCGGCCACATGAAGTAATTGTACTGGAGGATAAATAATGCTTTCACGTACCGCGTTTTCTGCTCCGGCTGTGTTTAACGTCAAAAAGCGAATGAAAGGAGTTTTATTTCTTATTTTACTGGCCCCGGCCGTAATTACGGCGCGGCTATTTCAGCTACAGCTTTTTCAACACGAAGAATACCTCTCTAAAGCAGAGCGTTCCATTTATAACTATCTGGCCGAAGACCGCGTGCGGGGCAGTATTTTTGATGTCAACGGGCAAGTGTTGGCAGAGTCCGTGCGTACCCATTCGTGCGGCATTGTCAAACGTTATGTAAAGGATAAAAACCAAACGCTTACGTTTCTTTCTCAAACCCTCAGCATCCCTAAAAAACAACTTACAGAAAAATGGAACCAGGCCCATAATTTTTTCTTTGTTGCCAAAAGAATTAAGCCGGACGTTTATACCCAGTTAGCCGCCGTGCGCCGCCAAACTTTGGGGCAAGGATTAGAGCTGACCCCGGAATATGAACGTATTCATCCGTTCGGCACGCGTGCCTTGGATATTTTAGGGCAGGCCAACTCTAAAAATATGGGGCTTAGCGGTATTGAGCAAATGTATAACCGCGAAATGACCCAAGATATTAGCAAAAAACGTGCCAAACGCTCTGGACGGGGCGATATTATTTATGACCGCCACTTAAAAGAAAAAATTCATGTAGCTAACATCTATCTTACGCTGGATGCTACCGCCCAATTTTACACAGAGCGTGCTTTACAAAAAGCCGTAGAGACACTGCATCCGCAACGCGCTATTGCACTGGTGCAAGACCCGCACACCGGCAATCTTTTAGCAGCCGCTTCTTACCCGGTAATCGATGGGCAATCCTTGGCATTTCAATTTACCTATGAGCCGGGTTCTACGTTTAAAAGTATTGTGCTGGCCAGCGCTTTAGATGCAGGAGTGATTACCCCTAACACTCAAGTGGATATGGAGGGCCGCAAGTGGGAAGTGGCCAAAGGCTTTGTAGTACAAGACAAGCAACATCATAAAGATTCCCTTTCCCTGGCCGAAATTTTACAACTTTCTTCCAATATCGGGGCCGGTAAAATAGCCGTAGAAATGGGGGGAAAAATGCTGTTTACCTATTTAAAATCATTTGGATTTGGTAGTAAAACCGATATTAACTTTAATGGAGAATCTAAAGGCACTTTATCCTCATACACCAACTGGACGAAGGTGGACCTGGCTACCAAAGGGTACGGATATGGCGTGGCGGTTACACCCATACAGTTAATTACTGCCTACTCCGCTATTGCCAACGGAGGGATTCTGATGCAACCGCACCTGGTAGACCATTTGGAATATACAGGCGGCAAAGTAGAGCAAAAAGCCAAACCTATTAAAATCCGCCGCGTTCTTAGCGCGCAAACTGCCCAAACTATGCGCGAATTGCTACAAACCGTGGTTGAGGAAGGTTCAGGTAAACGCGCCCAAATTACGGGTTACAATGTGGCAGGCAAAACGGGAACGGCTGAAAAGTTATCCAAAGAAGGTGGCTACGGCAAACGCAGTCACGTGGTATCATTTTGTGCTATGGTGCCTGCTACGGACCCGGCTTTTACTATTTTGATTATTTTAGATAATCCGGAAGTATATTCTTTTGGTAGCACGGCGGCGGCCCCGGTGTTTAAAGAAATTGCCCAACCGCTTTTGGTACTCAAAGGAATTCGCCCGGATAAACTTGATTTTTAGAAGCAAGAGGAGTATATACCATGAAATTAAACTGGACATTGGCCCAAATTACCGAAATTACCGCAGGGAAATTACAATCTGCTTCTCCGGATACACTGGTTACTACCTTGGTTACAGACAGTCGTGTAGTAAGTAAGGGGGACGGTTTTATTGCTTTACAAGGCGCTCATTTTGATGCCCGTCAATTTATCCCAGACGTTCTTAAAAAAGGCGCCAGCGTAGTCATTGCTCAAGAAGGCTACACAGGGGCACAGCCCAAAGAGGCTTCTTTCATTTGGGTGGAAAATCCGCTTAAAGCATTGCAGACCTTGGCCCGATACCACCGGTTACATAACCCCTTGCAGGTGGTTGCTATTACTGGTTCTAATGGTAAAAGCACCACCAAACAAATGTTGCGTTCTATCTGCGCTTGTGCAGGGGAAACCGTGGCCAACGTGGGTAACTTAAATAACCAGTTTGGAGTTCCGTTTTCGCTTTTGGAAATTCAGCCCAAACATAAATACGGCGTGTTTGAACTGGGGGCCTCGCATCCCGGCGATATTACCGAAACGGCCTCCTTAGCCGTACCCAATGTGGCGGTAATTACCAACGTGTCAGCTGCGCATTTGGAATTTTTCCACGACTTGGAAACCGTCTATCAAACT
>JAZLAA010000125.1:0-2938 GCA_045612945.1 Elusimicrobiaceae bacterium | reverse complement strand
GCGGGGCAGGCCCGGTTGTGTGCGTATTTTTAGCCTACATAGAGTATAGAGTTTTTCAAGCGCAATTGCAACCGGGCCGGCGGGCCTTGGGTTGAATAAAGAGCGTTTTTTTATTATACTAGGAGTACAATTTGAACTGTTTTTTGGTCATCCGCGTCAGCGGATACAGTTTACAAGTTGTAAACGGTACTCAAACCAGAAAATAGTCGTATTAGGCACTATGTGTACGGAATAGCTATCCGTATATGTAGTGCTCAACGCTTGTTGCGCAAGTAACAGGTTACGGCTGTTTGTCTGTGTGTTTGAGTACCCATAGGCAAGTAGCCGTTTTTAGTTGGCTTGTGCCTATCGTCCAAACAAAATAATAGGAGCTGTATATGTATACAAATAAACAAGCGTTTACGCTTATTGAGTTGTTAGTGGTGGTGTTAATTGTAGGTATTTTGGCGGCGGTAGCGTTGCCACAGTATCAGAAGGCGGTGAAGAAAAGCCGCGCCACGGAAGTGTGGGCTACCATGGGCACTTTACGCAAAGCGGCCGCGGTGGCTATGTTAACGCCGGAAATAATCACAGGCGGGGTCAGCAGCTGGAACCCGCAAAACTTGGATGCCAGCCTTAGTTGTATAAACCTAAACCGAGCGGCATGCCAGATGGCTAAATGTCCTTTTTCCGAGTGTGATGCATGTTGGTATCATATTTCAGGCAGTAGCGATAATCCGCAAGTGGATTTTGAATGCCGCCCGGGCGACGCGGGAGGATTGCACTTGCTTTTAAATAATTCGGGGCGGGAGTGTGTGCTTCCTAGTTCGGAGGGTTACGAAAACTGGTGTAAAGAGTTAGGCTTTTTTTAACCTGCCCGCAATAACCCTAAACACCCCCCGGCGTAGCCGGGGGGATAAGAAAGGGAGTCATTCCCGAAGGCAACTCTCTTGTGTCATTCCCGAACGTTGTAGTCGGGAATCTGTTATTATTTAATCATTTCTAAAAATTCGCTGCGTACTTCCAGCTTTTTAAACGCCCCGCGAATGGCACTGGTTACCATCACGGCATTGTGCTTTTCAATTCCGCGCGAACTAATACACATGTGCTTGGCTTTACACACCACCATCACGCCGTGCGGGTGTAAGGTGTCCATTAAACTGTCGGCAATTTGGGCCACCAGTTTTTCTTGGATTTGCAGCCGCCGCGCAAACACCTCCACCAGCCGCGCCAGTTTGGAAATCCCCAACACGCGCCCGTTGGGAAGATACCCAATGCTAATGGTGCCAAAGAAGGGTTGTAAATGGTGCTCACACGTGGAGTAAAACTCTATGTCTTTTAAAACCACCATTTCTTCGCACGAACCCTCCACAAACGTTTTAAGTACGTCTTGCGGTTTTTGTTGGTATCCGCCAAAAATTTTCTCCCAGCTTTTGACAATACGTTTGGGGGTTTCTAGCAGGCCTTCGCGCGTGGGGTCGTCCCCAATGTAGGCCAAAAGGTCGCGCAAACAGGCCAGGGCTTCTTTTTCGGTTATTTTACGTTTATGAGTTTGTGCAACTGCACGCTTAGGCGCGCGCTGGGATGTTGTTTTACGAAGTGAAGGCATTGGTCTATATTCTCCTGTAAGTTATCTAGCGGTTGTAAATAAAGGGTGGTTTTTTCGTTCTCATAGGGGTAGTATTTTTCTATTTCTTGCAACGTGGTTTGCGGGCCCACTAAGAGTTTAATCACATCCGCTTTTTGTAACATTTCTTTACAAACGGTTTTTTTGGGGGACACGCACACAAAGTCCGCCCGGGAAACATCACAATCGTGCGCACCGTTGGTTTCAATATGCACGGTGTGCCCGGCCGATTTTAGCACGGCAATCAGGCCCGGCAAGTCCTGCTCGGCGGGTTCACCGCCGGTAACGACCACGGTTTTGCAGGGGTACTTGGCCAGTTCCACTAAAATTTGAAGCCCGTTTAAGGGGTTGCCCGGGGCCAAGGCGTACTTAGTGTCGCAAAAAGCACACCCCATAGAACATCCGGCCAGGCGCAAAAATACCGCGGGCATTCCGCTGTGGCGGCCTTCGCCCTGTACGGAATAAAAAATTTCGCTAACGTTCCAAGATAGCGGCGGCATTTTCGCTCTCCCAAATTTCCAGCGTACGCAAGGTTAAATTTTTGGCGGCCAGCGCGGCGGACACTTTATCAAATAAATACCGGGCTAAATTCTCGGCGGTGGGGTTTTCCAACAAGTCGTTTAAAAAAACATGGTCGGGCAGGAGCTCGTCCAACAGGCGTTTGATGACTTTAAAATCGCACACCATTCCGTCTTTTTGCACGGGGCCTTCCAGCACAAAAACGGCTTTCCAGGTGTGACCGTGCAGGGCTTCACACGGGCCGTTGTAATGGGGCAATCGGTGGGCCGCGCTAAAGGAACGGATGAGTTTAATTTTCATAAAAATTCCCCCGGGTGTTAAAAATTTGCTGGGTGTAGATAATGGCTAGGATAATTTGTGCTAAGAGGAAAAACGGAATGGGTATCCACAGCCGCACCAGCCACAGCGTGCTTAGCGGCCCTAAGAGGAAAAATGCCATTTTGCAAAGCACCCTTTTGGGCAAGTGTGCGCGGCTAAATAAGTTAAAAAACAAGAGTACGTTTAGGGCAATACACCCGTCAAACAAGAAGATAAAACCCGTAAAAAGCAGGGCCATGATGCCCAGCACAAACGCCAAATACACCCCCAGTACGCCGCGGTAGCGGGTAATAGTATCTTAGGAGGAGGTGAAATTAAAATTGGCGGGCAGGGTATAGGGCTGCAATTGGTTTTCTGCGGGGAGGTAGAGGGCGTCCTTATACACCCAAGCTATGATGTTTTGCCGCTCCAATTCGGCGGCGGAGGGAGGCTCTTGTTCGGCCGAAAACGCCAACTTAAACGGGGTATCCGGTAAGGGGGCAAAAACAGGTTCTT
>JAZLAA010000124.1:0-1636 GCA_045612945.1 Elusimicrobiaceae bacterium | reverse complement strand
GGCACCGTTTTTTACCCGTGGTTGCAAGCCGATATAGGGCTTCCTTTTCGCATTGACGGCTTTATCCGCGCCAGCAGTTACGAAGGCATGACGATTGCCGGCGGGGGGATTCGCTGGGGGATTACCCAACCTAACGAAATGCTGGGGTCGTTGCAGCCCATGCTCGTAGTAGCGGCCCATAGTGCTAGCGCGCGTGATTTTTCGGCCTCGCACTATAATGCCAGTTTAGTGCTGTCTATGAAGATTAAATACTTCGTTCCTTATATCGGCGGCGGGGTGGATTATACCACCTTGCATGTAAACTCCGTAGCCGCCACCGCCCTGGCCGGGGATAACGAATACGCCGCCACTGCCCGCGGTACGGTAGGGATGAACTTTAAGCTCCCGTCATACTTGGATTTAAGTTTAGCGGCCAACTATGCACACTATGGGCTGGGTGCCGAAGCTTCTTTATCAGTCCGGTTTTAACCCACCTTTGTATTTGTTCTTTTGGGGGTAGCCCCGGGGAAATCCCCGGGGCCCCGTTATGTAACAGGGCCGGGTGTTATTAAACAAAAGCTTGACAAAACTAACAAAATTTGCTAACATCAGCGTACAGAAACCACCTTATATTGAACTTCGGCCGTCAAGTAATAGCAAGGAATCGCGGTTTTACAAACTCTCCGGTTATTAACCAAAATAACAGTGTCGTAATTTCGGATTGCACTTTGTAATTCCCCGTCCTTTTATGTTTCTGCGTAATGCCGGGCATCTCGCTGCCTTGGGGGGTGTCTTGTCCAAATCCTATATAGGTTTTCACAACATAAATGAAGCAGTTTAAGTCGTAACAAATTTGTGTGGCAATATGTAAATAAGGTGCCTTTGCGGTGTAACCCTCGGTTATTTGCTCCCTGTGCAGGCAGTGTACATAGACCGTGCATACAGTATATAACGGGGTTACGCCCGGGCCTGTTTTTGCGCTATAGGTGCGGGGTAGCATAATAAGGTATAATATAAACACCCTCAAATTTACGCTTGGAGTTCCTGTATGATTAAACAAGGCAAATGCTTTTTTACGTCGGAATCTGTTTCCGCCGGGCACCCCGATAAAGTGTGCGACCAAATTTCCGATGCCGTTTTAGATGCTATCCTCGCCAAAGACAAAACTGCCCGCGTAGCGTGTGAAACCTACATCACGCGCGGCCTGGTAGTTATTGGGGGGGAAATTACCACTCGTACCTGGGTGGATGTAGAGCAAATTGCCCGCAACGTGATTAAAGATATTGGCTATGATGAAGCCAAATGGGGGTTTAATTACACCACTTGCGCCGTAATCAACGTCATTGGTAAACAATCGCCCGACATTAGCCAAGGGGTTGATGTAGGCGGTGCGGGGGACCAGGGGCTTATGGTGGGTTTTGCCGTGGATGAAACGCCGGAGCTCATGCCGCTTCCTTTAGTCTTATCGCACAACATTTTAAAAACGTTAGACAAAGTCCGCCGCACCAAAAAACTTCCTTATTTGGGCCCGGATGCCAAATCCCAAGTGACGGTAGAATATCAAGACGGCAAACCCGTGCGTGTGGACACGGTCGTCTTATCCACCCAGCACACCGAAGCCATTTTAGATAAATCCGGCAACCAAATTACCGAAAAA
>JAZLAA010000123.1:0-10214 GCA_045612945.1 Elusimicrobiaceae bacterium | reverse complement strand
AGAGCGTCAGCCTCCGAAGCTGGAAATGTGGGTTCGACTCCCGCCGGGCGCAAATTTAGAAACCCCGCTTTTGCGGGGTTTTTAAATTTATGCACGGAGCAAGCAAACTGCTTTGCTTGCGTCGGGAGGCGAAGGCCGGAGCGATGTTTTTGTTTGAGCAAGCGTAAGCCGCGAAAGGCAAAAACCGCGAGGCCCGGCCCGGAAGAAATTTCCGTCAGGAAATTTACTGTAGGGGACTCCCGCCGGGCGCAAATTTAGAAACCGCCCTAATGGGCGGTTTTTAAATTTATGCACGGAGCAAGCAAACAGCTTTGCTTGCGTCGGAAGGCGAAGGCCGGAGCGATGTTTTTGTTTGAGCGAGCGTAAGCCGCGAAAGGCAAAAACCGCGAGGCCCGGCCCGGAGGCGTTTTGCGTCAGCAAAACGACCGCAGGGGACTCCCGCCGGGCGCAAATTTAAAAACCAACCCCCGGCAAGTTACCGGGGGTGTTTTTGTGAAGTATATTTTAATATACGCCCAAATCCGCGCACGGGTTGCCAGTGCCGCCGGAGTCTACTGTACAACCGCGTCCATTGTTATCCAAGTATAGAATGGTTCGTTCCCCTTTAAAATTTCCTCCAAACCGCACTACGGGGTTAACCGTTGTCGTTTCTGGGGAATCCCCCCATCTGTCCATTCCGGTATCATAGGCACAATTACTCCAGTTTCCGGACGGACATTCTACATAACATTTAGCATAACCTTGGCTGGTACACATAATGTTGGCATCCAATTTCCCGGGATTCCAGCTATGCACGGAATCAGCATCAACAGTTCCCGAACCGGTCACTATAGCTACGGCCAATGCCTTACGCAAGCTTCCCATGGTAGCCCAAATACCGGCCAAGCGGCTCTTTTCTACGGCTTTTTGGTATTGCGGCACGGCAACGGCGGCCAAAATACCGATAATCAGAACTACTACCAGTAGTTCAATGAGGGTAAACCCCCTGGTTCTGTTTCTCATAAACAGCTCCTTATTATTAAATTCAACTTAACTGCTTATGAAAAACACATGCAAAAACGGCTGACTATAGCCGGAGCACACAGAGAGTCCCCACTACAACAGCCGCGGTTTGCCGTTTATAAAAACGACAAACTCTCAGCACAAACAAACGGGGTTCGAAGTCCCGTTCATTTGTGCCTCAAAACGACTGTTTTTGACCTCTGTGTGTAACTTCCTAAGAAGTTAACTCGTATTCCGCATACGATTCAAAAACAGGTTAAATTGTACTTGTAGTATAATAAAAACTTGGTTGTTTTTCAAGCAAAAAGGCCCCCGGTTTGGGGGCCCTTGGGCAACTTGGTTGCTTAGAGATATAAGATTCTAAACCCAATGCTCACATTCCAGTCTTTGGAGTGCATATTCCCCGCCGCATGCGTGCCGGCATTGACGTACAGGGCCGTGCCGTCATTAATCAGCGTACCTATTTCCACCTCGGGTACCAGTTCCATTTGACCGGAATTTTCAAAATCGTGGTAATAATACAGGTTTCCCTGCACCCACCACTTATCTTGCGATAGGTATGATAAATTATACCGAAACCGCCCCAGGCTAATGTCGTCGCGGGCGTGGTCGCCAAACAAAGACCACAGTTGCTTATACCCTACAGCGGTAAAAATACCACTCTCCCACGAATACAATGCAAACACAGACGGCCCTATCTGCACCTTGCCCGTCCCTAAACGCTTATCGGTAGCGGTGGGGGCCACTACTTCCATGTGTGCACCGTAGCCAAAGCCGCCTTGGGTACTTTCCGGGCGCATCCAGTTTAAGGCCAGGGTAATATCGCCCAGGCCGCTGACGGACTTTTGCGGCGATTCAAACCGCGTGAGCGGCACTTCCACGCCCCAGTTCCAGTTGGGGTCAATCATGCGGTACATTTTGGTAGTGACCCCGCTGGAGGAAACGCCGCCGCTGTCGTCAATGGCGGTAAAGGTGGGGTTCACTTCCAAGCTGGTTACGTTGTCTGTAGGTTCTACCCCATAGTGATACTTACGTTGCAGTTGGGCCTGTGCGGGCAAAAATATCCCCGCCAGCACCACGAGTAGCATCCATTTTTTCATAGACTCTCCTTTGCTTTAAATTCGGCAGAAATGTATAAAGGCGACAACCGTTCTGCCCGTTCATTCGCTTTGCCCGGTAAGCGGCCCGGCAACAGTACCCACAAAAATCGCCCGCCCGTACAACGGGCAGTGGCCAATAAGTTGTGTTTAATCCACACCAGGTGGTCCAGTGTTAAAGGGCCCTTTTCTTGTAGCCAAACGGTACCGCACATAGTGTACACCACCCCCCGCTTACCCGGCGGTACAACGGCCTTAAAACAGCCCCCTTGTGTAAGCACCACATCCAGCACGCTCACCCCCCATTCGGGGTGTACTTGCACATCTTCGTAACAGCCGCAAAGCACCCGTACCGCTTTGTCTGCATCTTGGCGCAGGGGAACCCCGTCGCTGTGAACTTGCAAGGCAACCTCCGCACGGTTACCCACCGGCAGGGTAAAAGCAACTTCCAGCACGTTGGCCAGTTCCGGTTTTTTTGAACGCAACCACCCGCCTACCAACGTAGTTTTTTCCATCAGTTGTTGCGGAGTTAAGTGCATTTTTGGCGAATCAATTTCTTGTTCCAATTCCCCGCGTACAGTGTACTGCACCCTTGCGTAGCCGGGGGCAGAACTGAGGTCCAACGGCACATGTGAGGTACTGCAATAGCCCACATCAAACCGAACAAACGGAGCCAGGCGTTTGGGGTGTTTTTTATCTACCAAATGCCGCATAGCAACAAACGGCGCGTTAATTTCGGCACGCCACCAATCGGTCAATTTTTCTGGGGTCATAAAACCTCCGTGTATCAGGATGACCCTATATTAACTTAAACCGCGTCCCCGCGCCAGCACAGAAATTGATTAGAAAAAATAGAGGATATATCAAAAGCAAAAAAACACAGGCCTTCGCCTGTGTATCAAATTAAAAACAAACCGTAAAAACTAACGGCGTATCATTTCTACCGGGTCGTCAAAACCCATTTTAAGGGCGCATAAAAAGCCCACCAACACAGCTACGCACCACCCCAGAAGATACCCCAGCAAACTGCTGGCGTTAGAAAGTGCCAAGCACAACACCAAGCCGGAAACCCCAAACGGAATAGCCGCAGCCACATGCAACATAACCACAAACGCACCGCCGGCCGCGCCGCCGATACAAGCGGCAATAAACGGTTTAAACAAAGGCAACGTGACGCCGTAAATTAACGGTTCGCCAATACCTAAAACACCTACGGGCAAGGCATTTTTAACAATTTTTTTAAGCCGCAAATTTTTAGTTTTCACAAATACCGCTATACTGGCCCCCACTTGCCCGGCCCCGGCCATACATAAAATAGGAAGCAACGGGTTTACCCCTAATGTATCCATTAAATATTGATGAATGGGAATTAAACTCTGGTGAATACCCAACATCACCAGCGGCAGGAAGGTTCCGCCCAGTACCGCGCCGGCTAACAGCCCTCCTTTGTGCAGGGCCACCTGCACAAACCATGCAATTGCCTCCGAGGCCACCCCCGCCACCGGCTGAATGATCAGCAACGCTGCCACGCCCACCAGCAAGAGCGTTAAAAATGGAGTCAAAAATAACTCTTTAATACCGCACAATTTTTCGCGCAATGCTTTCTCCGCCAATGCTCCTACCCAGCATACCGCCAGCACGGCCATAATGCCGCCTTTACCCGGCACAAAAGGCGTTCCCCACAAATTGATTTGGGCCAGCGCGGGCATATTGAGCATCCCGGCAAAAGCCGCGCCCAACGCAGGGCTGCCGCCAAACTCTTTGCTGGCGTTATAGCCCACCACCGCATTTAAATAAAAGAAAATCCCTCCCCCCAATACCGCCAATAAATTTGTCACGGCGGGGGTGTGCTGTAAAAGCGAATGGGAAAGCAAGTTGTTAACCCCTACAATCAGCCCACAGCCGATATAGGCGGGAATCAGCGGCAGAAAAATGTTGCCAATGCGCGCACAGACACGGCTGACCCCGCTGGAGTAACGCTGGCGAACCGCGCGTTTATTTTCTTCTTCGGTACCAATGCCCAGTTTCACCGGCGGTAACCCTTCCGGCATAGCCAAGGGGGCAAAGTGATGACGCGCTCTAAAATAATCGGCCAGTTTGGCCGCCGTAGCCGGGCCTACAATCACATGATGCTGAGAACCGGAAAAAAAATAGCCCGCCACATAAGGTACCCGGCGCAAACGCTCCGGCTTAACCAGGGATTCTTCCTTAACCGTAAAGCGCAGGCGCGTCATACAGTTCCCCAGGCTAACAATGTTCCCGGCCCCGCCGCAGGCCGCTAAAATTTCTTCATACATCTCTTTTAGGTTTGCCGGCATAAGCAAGCCTCTATTTTTTAGGTTTAAATTGCATGGCGTACAAAGATGAATACGCCCCGTTTAACTTAAGCAGTTCGTCGTGCGTGCCCGATTCTACTACGTGCCCGTCGTTGACAACCACTATTTTATCCGCATTTTGCACCGTACTTAAGCGGTGGGCAATTACAATCACGGTGCGGTTTTTCATCAAATTATCTAACGCCTCTTGCACCACCCGTTCAGATTTATTATCCAACGCGCTGGTGGCTTCGTCTAAAATGACTACCGGGGCATTTTTAACAAACGCGCGCGCAATGGCCAAACGTTGTTTCTGCCCGCCGGAAAGCAAGATGCCTCGCTCCCCAATTTCCGTATCCAGCCCGTTAGGCAACTCCCGCACAAAATCTTCCAAACAGGCATTATGAAGGGCCTGCCAAATCACTTCTTCGCTGGCGTGTTCGTTGCCTAAGAGGATATTGTCGCGGATGGTGCCCGAAAACAAAAAGTTATCCTGGAACACCATGGCAATCAGCCGGCGCAAACTGGTTTGGCGGAGGTTGCGCACGTCGGACCCGTCTATTTTTATGGCCCCTTTGGTTACTTCGTACAAGCGCGGAATGAGGGCCGACACGGTAGTCTTTCCACCGCCCGAATTACCCACCAGCGCCACGGTTTTACCTACCGGGATGGTGAGGTTGATATCGTGCAATACCTCGCGGCCGGGCACATACTCAAAGTGCACCCGCTCAAAGGTAATATCTTTTTTAATTTCGCGCAGTTCCTTAGCGGTAGGGCTGTCTTTGAGAGCGGGTTGTAAGTCTAAAATTTCAAAAATACGGTCTATGGCCAAAAACGAATTTTGAATAGCAATATAGTTGTTCCCCACCGATTTAAGCGGCGTGTAAAGCATCATCAGCGCGGCAATAAATGCCACAAAGTTACCGCTGGAAATCTGCCCGCTTACAATGAGGTAACTGCCATACCCAATCACCAGTGCAATTCCTACCGACATAATAATATGCATCAAAGGCGAGAGCCAGTTGGTGCTTTTAACCATTTTCATGGTGAGGTTAAAGGTAGTATCGGTTACGTCGGCAAAGCGGCGGGTAAAGGCATCTTCCAGGGTAAACGAGCGGATGGTTTTGTTACCGGCAAAGGTTTCGTTATACATGGTAATTACGGCTGATAAATTGGTAACGGTTTTATTTAAAATTTCTTTCATTTTGCGCCGTACCAACGTCATGGGGTAAAAGAACAGCCCCAGCACCGCCACTGCAATCAGTGCCAGTTGCCACGAGTTGTACAACATCACCCCTATCAACGCCAACGACGAGAACGACTTAGACAAAAACTTCTTAATATTTTCCACCAGCCCCGTGGAAGCGGTTTCGGCATCGCTGGAATAGCGAAATAACACCGTGCCCGAGTTATGCTGGTCAAAATAGCTGGTATCCATGGAGAGCAACTTGGCATATAATTTGCGTTTTACGCCAATGGTAATTTTGCTGGCCACCCAGGTATTTAGGTAGTTAGAAGCGTAAATCAAAATCCCTTGTACTACGGTAAACCCTACAATCAAAAACGGAATCAGGTTGGAAAAATGCATCTGTTTTTCCACCATCACCCGGTCCATAAATGGTTTTAAAAACATCGCCACTACGCCGTCTAACGCCCCTACCGGGACGGTCAGTAATACGCCTAAAAACGCCCGGAACCAATACGGCTTAATATAGGGCCACATGCGTTTAAAATTTTTAACCAAGATATTTTGAGCAATCATTTTTTTCATAAGACACCGCTCTAAACCATTACGTTCCTTTACGCCAACTTACTTTAAATTACGTCAATTTGCTCTAAGTATTGTATCAAACCGTCGGGCTGTGTGCAACTTTCTTTTACGCACGGGGCCTACTTACGCGTGGGTCTTTAGGCCCTGTTTTAAAAACTCGTTTTTACCTATAATAACATTATGAAATATCTGTTAACGCTTGTTTTTTCAATGGCCCTGGCAGCTCCCTGCTTGGCCCAAAAATTACCCGTGCGCGCTCTCAAAAACGGGCAGCGCTTGTTGGCACCCCGCACGCTGGAAGAAACAACCCACCTGGGGGCCGGTGCCACCCTTACTCAAAATGCCTTGCGTACAAGCCAGCTGGAAAAACAAGTTTTGCAACAGCAAGCCACGTCCCAAACGATCCCGTTGACCCTGAACCAAGAAGCCGCCGCTACGGCCGCTACCGCTACCCCGGCAGCGCACAACCGCTCTTGGTTAGTGCAAACTTACCGCGACACCAAAGCTTGGTACTTAAAACACCAACGCCAAGGCCGCGATGCTCGCTTGCGTGAAGAAGCCCGGCAAGAAGCGGAGCTGGTCGCCCAAGAGGCCGCCTTGCCCCAGCCAAACCCCGTCCATACGTTCTTCGCCACGGATTTGACCGCTTATATTCCCACCCTAGAAGCCGCCGTGCCCGATGTTCCCTTTGTGGCCCGGCCGGGGGTCCTGTATCGCGGCATGGCTTTAACGGCCGACGGACAATCCCTTATCAACATTTTACAAAACGGGCTACGCACCGCAGACGTGGGGCCCCATGCCTTAACCCGCGGGTTGGCCATGTCGGGCGGTTCGCGCGGGGCGGTGATGATGTCGGCGCGTACCCCGGTTATCAATTTAACCAGTTTCCCGGAACAAGCCGCTTACTGGGCCGATTTACGCGTTACCAGTGAAGGCAAAGCCATCCCGGTGATTGTGCGCGTGGTGGGGCAAACCCAAAGCGGCGAAGTGGTTACCACCGCCGTTGATATTCCTGCTTCGGACATTTCCCACGTGGTCGCCCTGTTGAATTACAACGGGCAAGCCACCTGGTGCCACATTACGCTTACGCCAGAAGCAACCCTAGCCATTACCCCTTACCAGGCCGCTTTGTAATTTAAAAAAAACATACGCGCCCGTGCCCGAATTGTTATAATAGAGGTATGTTTACACCCCTTCTGGAGTTTGACAAACAACAGGCCATTGCCCAGGAATCCAATTTCTTAATTGGCGTGGACGAAGCCGGACGCGGCCCGTTAGCAGGCCCGGTAGTGGCGTGTGCGTGTTTTATTCCGCCCTCCATTGTGGAACATTTTGACGACGTAAACGACAGTAAAAAACTCTCCGCCGCCAAACGCGAGGCACTGTTTGAACGCTTAACCGGCGGAAACGGTGTTATGTATGGGGTTGGTTTTGCTACGGCAGAAGAAATTGACCGCCTTAACATTTTACAAGCTACTTTTTTGGCCATGCGCCGGGCTGCTCAAAAATTTTTACGCATGCCGGACAGCTGCACTCTTATAGACGGGCCTTACACCGTACCCGGGCTGGAACTCAAGCAAAAAGCCGTCATTGATGGGGATGCCAAATCCTTGGTGATTGCTTCTGCCAGCATTATTGCCAAGGTAACGCGGGATCGTTACATGGATGTACTAAACCGCTTATATCCCGGCTACGCATTTGACGAACACAAAGGCTACGGTACGGCCAAACACTTGCAGGCCCTGCGTGAGCTGGGCCCCTGCCAAGAGCACCGCCGCTCCTTTGGGCCGGTACGCAAATTATTGCCCAAACAGGACATGCCACTGCCATGAACACCACCCAAAAAGGCGCCCAGGCCGAAGAACAGGCCGCCCGGTTTTTAACCCGCAAAGGGCTTACCATTGTGGCGCGCAACTTCCGCGCGGCCGGGGGCGAAATAGACCTGGTAGCCACCCAGGCAGGCACGCTTATTTTTGTAGAAGTAAAAAAGCGCACTTCACGTGCGTTTGGTGGCCCCGTGGCCGCGGTAACCCCGGCTAAACAGCGCCGTATTGCAACGGCCGCTGCCCAGTTTATAAAAGCGCACCCCGCCGTGCATTACCAGAGTATCCGTTTTGATGTAGTCAGTATTTTACCGCAGGAAACAGCGCACCTTGAAAATGCCTTTTTCCCGCCCAGAAGCACCTTATAAAGGAGGACGTATGACTCAACTTGCATCCATCAAAAAAGCGGTATCTTTTTTAAACAAAAAAACCAAAAATTTCCGGCCCGAAATTGCCCTCATTACCGGTTCGGGCTTAGCGGGTTCTATCCCGGCACTCACATCTAAAATTACCGTGCCTTATACCGCCATTCCCGGTTTTTTACACAGCACCGTGCCCGGCCATACCGGCAACCTGATTTTTGGGGGCTATAAAGGGCGCAACGTGGTGGTCATGCAGGGGCGGTTTCACTATTATGAAGGCCACCCTATGAAAGACCTGGCCTTCTCTATCCGCACCTTAAAAATGCTGGGCGTGCAAACGCTGTTGGTGTCGGCTGCGGTAGGGTCTATGGATATGAACCTCAAGCCCGGCTCACTATGCGTACTAAAAGACCACATCAACTTTATGGGCAACAACCCGCTAATTGGCAATTACGACCCGGCCTTCGGCCCCATGTTTTTTGACTTGACCGAAGCATACGATAAAACCCTTCGCAAAACCGCCCTGGCAGCCGCCAAAAAAGCCCACATTCACGCGGGGGAAGGCGTATATTTAGCCGTAACGGGCCCCAACTTTGAAACCCCGGCCGAAATACAACTCTTTAAGAAATTTGGGGCCTCGGTTGTGGGGATGTCCGTCGTGCCGGAGGTGTTGGTAGCGCGCCAGTGCGGCATCAAGGTGTTGGGGATGGCCTGGGTAACCAACATGGGGTGCGGTATTTCCAAAACACCGCTTTCGCACGAAGAAACCATCCGCGAAACCAAAAAAATTGAAGGCAAATTTAAAGACTTGTTGGAAATTTTGTTTGTAAAAATTTAATTCTTACGGCGCCTGCTCTACAGCGCAGGCGCCTGTTTTGCTATGCCAGCCAGTATCAAACGCTTAGGAAAAGAAACCCTCGTGTACGGCACTTCTACGGTGCTGGCACGGTTGCTGAACTTTTGTTTGGTTCCGTTTTACACCTATTACCTGCTACCCGGGGATTACGGCGTAATTGCCACCACGTTTGCGGTGATTGCTTTACTAAACGTAATTTTTTTGTTTGGGCTGGACCAAAGCTACTTGCGTTTTGCCAGCGAACACGCCCAAAAAACAACGGTTTTTCAACATTGTTTTTACGGGGTACTGGCCAACGGACTGATTTTGTCGGCCCTGTTGTGGTTTTTGGCTAAACCGTTTGCCGCGCTTATTGGTATTGGAGCACAGTACGGCTACATTATTCACCTGGCAGTATGGGTGCTTTTGTTAGATGTACTCAACATGATTGCATTTACCAAACTGCGTTTGGAACGCCGCGCGTGGTATTTTGCCGGGGTACGCACCGCCTCTATTGTGGTAAACGTGGTGGGAAACATCTTTTTTATTGCGGTACTTCACAAGGGCATTAGCTCTATTTTATGGGCCAACATTTTTGCTTCACTTACGTCGCTTTTGTTACTTTCGCCGGTAATATGGCAGGAACTGCGTGCCCAAAAACCGCGCTTTGAAAAAGAGCTGACGCAAAATATGTTGCGCTTTGCCTGGCCGTTTGTCCCTTCGGGGCTGGCCAGTTTACTTATTAGCGTCATTGACAAACCGATTCTCGTGCATTTAACCGGGCTGAGCCAAGTGGGTATTTACCAGGCCAACTTTAAAATTGGGGTATTTATGATGCTGCTGGTATCTATGTTTGACCAAGCGTGGAGGCCGTTTTTCCTGGCCCACGCCAACGAGCCGGACGCCAAACAAACCTTTGCGCGTGTACTAACGTATTTTACGGCACTGGGCTCGTGGTTTTTATTGGGGCTGGCGTTTTTAATGCCGCCCATTATCCAAAGCAATCTAC
>JAZLAA010000122.1:0-11363 GCA_045612945.1 Elusimicrobiaceae bacterium | reverse complement strand
ACCCATTTTTCGGCATTTAAAATATCGCGGATTCCTTCGCGAAACAAGGTTTGGTCATCGGCAATCAATACCGTTACTTTCTTTTTTTTATTAATTGGCATACTCCCCTCGTCTTGTTAGCTGTATTAACCGGCAATCGGCAACGTAAAATTAAACGATGCCCCTTTGCCAATTCCTTCACTGTGCGCCCAAATACGACCGCCGTGATTTAATACAATATCTTTGGCGATAGACAACCCCAACCCTAACCGCCCCACGCGGTCTTTTTCACCAAATTGCGTGAAGCTGGTAAACAGATGAGGTGCCTGCTCCGGTTCGATACCGTCCCCAGAGTCTGTTACCGATACTTTAGCATTTTTTTCATCTATTTTACTAACGTTAATGGAAATCATGCCGTTATCGGGCGTATGGCGCACGGCATTTTCCAAAATATTAGAAATAACCTGACGGATGCGTTTTTCGTCGGCAAAAACTGGAATTTCACCGGTACTTTCAAAGCAGACACGAATGTTATGCTTGTCTGCCTTGGCTTTAAAAATTTCGGCCGTTTTTTTAAGACTTTCCGTGAGTTCAAAACGAGCTTTTTCAATGCGAAGTTTGCCTTTTTCAATAGCGGCCCAATCTACCAAATCTTTAATTAAGTGCTCAATTTGGCCGATAGATTCACGCATAAACATGAGTTTTTGCTGTTGGTCCTCATCGGGTTTCAGTTTTTTGCCCAACATATCAAAACTCATTTTAAGTGTCATAAGCGAATTGGATAAATCGTGCGACACAATAGAAAAGAATTTAGATTTCATATTGTTAAGACGGTCCAAATCCGCGTTGCGGGTTTTTAACTGGGCTAAGAGCTCTTTATTGCTTTGCTCCAAAAAATACTTATCTAAGGCACGGTTAATGGTACGTTTTAAATAGTCAAAATCTACCGGTTTCATGAGAAAATCATAGACAGACTCCTGCATGGCTTCCATAATGGCATTGAGGGAGGCGTAGGCGGTAATCATGATAATTTGGGTATCTTGGTTAAACGAACGGATTTTGCGGATTAAGTCCAACCCTTTTTCATCCGGTAAGTTATAGTCCATCAAAATGACATTAAAAAAATCTCCAGAGCAAATATCCAAACATTCCGCCGCCGTACCGGCCTGATAGACCTTATAGCCTTCAATTTCCAGCAAATCTACCAGCGTTTCACGCAGATTGTTGTCATCGTCCACTACTAAAATTTTAACTTGTTGTTCCATAATTGGTATCCCCCTGTTTACGGTAAATTTTTAGATAAATCTGAAAACAGGCACCCTCTCCGGGCCGGCTGTAAATAAACAGTTTGCCGTTATGGCGCGTAACGGATTTGCGCACCACGGCTAGCCCCAAGCCCGTACCGCGGGCCTTGGTGGTAAAGAAAGGGGAGAACATTTCCCGACGGATTTCTTCACTAATGCCGATACCGGTATCTTTTACGTATAAGCAAACCAGCCGTTCCCCCGCCTTGGCCCCTACGGTAAGAGTGCCCCCGTTGGGCATAGCTTCCATGGCATTGGAAATTAAATTGCGAAGGGCTTGTTTAATCTCTTCCGCATCTACTTTAATGCGGATTCCCGGCGCCTCCAACTTTTCTTGTACCGTAATGGCCGGCACCGGCGGGAAAGAGAGTACAATTTCATGTAAGTAACTATGTACATCTACCATGGTTAAAATTAAATCCCGCGCACGGGCATAACCCAAAACCTCGCTAATAATGCTGCTGGCCTGGCGGATTTCCGCTTCAATAATGCCAAATTGTTTGATCAATTTTTGGTCCGTGGGGTGGACCAACGTTTTAATCAGACGGGTGGAATTGCTAATCACAGCCAGCGGGTTGCGGATCTCGTGACTGATAATGGAAGCCATTTGCCCGATGGCGGCTAAACGCTCGGTCTTGACGAGTTCGGCGGTAGCCTCTTTGAGTTCCCGGGTACGTTGTTCCACCCGCTGTTCTAATGCTTGATTCATTTGGGCCAACGCTTGCTGGGTTCCCATCAGTTCTTGACGGCGATGGTGCAAGGTTTGCGTCATATCCATAAACACGCTGGCAAGCTCCCCGATTTCATTATGCGGGACTTCCACATCGGTTGGTTTAAGCACAAAATCCTCGTGTTCACGCAGTTTAATAGTGGCTTGGCGTAAGCGTTCCAACGGGCGTGTAATCGGCACAATTACCAAATAACTTACGACCAACACAAACCCGAGCATCACCAACGCAATAATGGTTATATCTGCTAAAGAAGAATGAAACAAATTATCTACAAATAACTGCGAAGCGACACTGGCAGGCTGTAACACATATACGTTCCAATCCAGCCAAGGTACGGGGACTACGGAAACCAGCATTTTATCGCCGTTGGGCAACGTAACTTCTCCGTTTTCGGATTCTTGGAGCTGGACCCCAATATCGGCTAAATTACGGCGAAGTTGCGCCGCATGCAAGCTATCCACCCCTTGCGGAGCCCCGTTATAAGATACGATATCCCCCTGGGCCGATACGACAAAAGCTTCCATATCTAGCGGATAACTTTGCCCTAAGGCACGCTCAATGTCATCTAAGTACATGGCCGCTGCCAACACACCGGTTACTTTGGTTTCCCCCATTTTACGGTGCAAAGGTTCCGTTAACCATACAAACGGTTTTTGCTCAAAATAATATACGCGGCTGATCCACGCCGTCCCTTGGGTACAAGTGTTGAAAAAATCAGGTTTTACTTCTTCGTATGCTTCTGTTGGCGGGGTACCTACATCAAAAATTTGTCTTTTAGAGCAAGAAAAAACGGCTAAATAAAATAAAGACGGATGCCGGGCGTTTAAGTAATCCAAATCCGACTGTGTGATGAGACTATGGCTGCCGAAGTCTGTACGTAAATCGCCAAATTCGGCTAAGAGTTGTTCTTTGGCTGATACGGTAGTGCGGACCGTAGAAGCCAGACGACTGGCAATAGTTTGCTGTTTTTGTAAAATTTCATTTTTGAGTAACTGGCTGTTAATTTTTGTGACGCGGTACCCGATAGCAAGCACGGGCACGATGGACAGCACCAGCAACACCACCACCGCTCTAACGAATAAACTTTGAAAATAACGTATTTTCATACGAGCCCGTTTTTATTTATGATTTTTGTAATCTACAAAAATGGTACCAACCTCTTTTTGAAAAAGCAGGGGCTAAGGTACAGGACCCCAGCCCCCGCGTATGAATTTGTGATACTTAGCAACTACCGGCCGGGGCCGCCGCACCGTTAGAGCGCTGCGGAACTAAAAACGAGAACCCGTCCAGCTCTGCCGCGGAACCAAAGTCCAAAAGGACTTTTCCTTCCCACAAGAAGGTAGGAGAACCGTTGACGCCGTATTCGCGCGTATAGGTGGCTTCTGCTTTTAAAAGTTCCAGACCTTCCGTATCAAATTTTTTCATAATTTTATTAACATTGATACCGGCTTCTTTCATAGCCTTATCCCAACGGCTGGAACGATAATCTTTATTACGGATAGCCAAATACTGCCAAAATTTGGTGGGATAGTATTTGGCAATGAGCAATTGACGCACATCTTCTTCCCATTCGCCGGAACCGTGCAGGCTGGAAAAACCGTTTTTCTCATCATAATTTACAATATAGCGAATATTCACTTTTTTATCTAACGGGAAGGTACCGGCTTTTTTGGCTTCAATGACCGCATTTTCTGCCATGACCCCGTACGGACACTGGGACATTACAAAAATTTCCATTACTCCCGGCTTAGCTTCTTTGTTGGTATATACGCCGGTACGCGTTTGGTGCGGAAAAACCAAATAATCCGCTGTTTCCAATACAACCCCATGTTGAATATGGGGGGCTAATTTGGTACGCAATGCATCCGTTTTTTCAATTAAATACAAAGGTAAAAAGCTATAGTCCAAATCTGCCAATTTGTTGTTCTGAAGGGCTTCCAGTTGGGTCATTTTGGTAACAACGGGTTCCACTTCTAAAAATTGAGCTAAACCATTGGTAAGCTGGGAATCTTCCTGCCCGGCCCGATATTCGCCAGATTCTACAATAATAAACTGCGCTTTGGCCTTTTTGGCAGAAGCGGAAGCTTTTTTAGCCGGGGCAGCCCAACTAAAAGCGGCCACACAACTGATTAACAATAAAGTACTGATTTTTTTCATTTTATTCTCCTTCTACACATCTGTTATTTATCCTCTAGGTCCACCCGCACCCCGCGGATGCCCAACGAGCACAAAAAATTATAAACCCATAGAAACACTACGCTGGAAACTAAAAACAAAATTGTTCCCTGTACGGCAAACATCACCAGCCCTAACAAGTAGGAAGCGGTTAGGGTTGCTTCGGGCTTAAATACCTCCAGAATAGCCGCCATCAGCATAAGCACAAATACGGCTAACGGAAATACGGAAAAAAGTACATCTTTTATTGCAATTTTTTTGATTTCTACTTTCATACTCTCTCCTAAAACTTACTTCTTGACCGGCTCTAACGTAACGACAATACGGTTTTTGCCGGCATCATTAGGTAACTGAACGGCCCTAACGGTGCATTTCACGTTTTGGCTCATTACCGTGCCACGCAAAACTTTGGTGGGTTTTTCTAAGGCTTCCCCCAGGATTTGGATAATGCCTTGCTGACGCCCGTCAAAAATATCTAATAGGTGCACTTTGCGCTTTTCGGCCGCTTTTAACTCAAAATTGGTATAGAGGACATTGTTATTTTCATCCACCACCAGGGCACGTGTGCCCCGGGGAACCGCTACGGCAAAAATAGCTTTCCACCATGTTTTTTCACGCTCTAACGATACAATTTCCCCTTGTTCTAAACTCTTAATATCTTCCGTAATTTTACCCAGCAAAGATTCTATTGATACGGCGACATCCCCTACTTCATCCTGCCGGGTGGGATAATTAAGAGTCAAATTATTTAGGGATACAGCTTCTACGCTGTCTTTAAGTGCACCCAGCGGACGAATGACTTTTAAGAGCAAGAATAAATATAATACGCCGCCAATAAGCACCAGCATAATGACTACCCCAATCGCATACCGAACCATGGCGGAACGGATTTCTTTGCGGGCATCTTCGCGCGAGACAATTAAATCTACCACCCCCGCTACTACCTGGTTTTTTGCCAACAACGGAATGGCAATATCGTATGCATTGCCATCGTCCACCAATACGGCCTGGGGAGCGGCGCGGCGGATGGCAAGGGCTGGCGCATTGCTTGCAAAGCCTACCTCATTGTTATAATCCGCGTAGGATTTGCCCAAAAAGTCAACATTATCATGCCAACGGATAGAACCGTCATAATTGAGGTAAATAGAACTAATAATACGGCTATCTGCGGCTTTCATCTCTTTAATCAGGCGAGCTTCGGTAAAGGGCAACGCGTCCCCTTCTTTTGGTTTAGGGCGAGAGATTAAACCGTGCAAAAACTGAGAGGCCCGCGGATGCACCATGGCAATCATGTCCGCCTGAAGTTTGGTATCAAAAACGGATTTAAACAAATTGTAATACGACAATCCACCAATTACCGCCGCATAGACGGTAACCAATACAAACCATAAAAGCCATTTAGCAGTTAACTTCACAACGCCTCCTATTTACTCATCATGAGCTCTTCTATACTGCGAAGCCCCAGCTCCGCATCTGTATTGCCCGGGTCCAACTGTTTGGCCACAATCCAAGCTTGGCGGGCACGTTCAAAATCGTCTTGATGATAGGCATCCAATCCTTCAATATATTTGGCACGAGAGGCTGCGCTTGCCTCCGCGGAGACACTATTAATCCCACTGGACGGAATGACCCCGGGAACAGGCTCGCCAGGGGTAGTAGTGGTAGTAGTGGCGATTGAGGTGGGGGTTCCCCCCGGCACAACGGTACTACCGATACCGGGCACTTGGTTATTTACCACAATCGTTTCTACAATATCTTGTGCATCTTCCTGCTCTTGGGCCGCTTGAGCATCCGCTTGTGCCTGCTCCGCCTGTTGTTGCGCTAAACGTGCCGCTTGCTCCGCCAGTTGGGCCTGACGCTGGGCCCGCAGTTGCTGATCCCGCAAGTATTGTTCTTTGGCGGTACGAGCTTGCCGAATAAGACCATCCATCATAGCAGGCTCCGCCCCCCATTTTTTGGCATTATTCCACTGGGACACCGCTTGGTCAAACTGATAGGAACTATACGCCGCATGCCCGGCTTGATAATACCCACCGGCAATTTCATTTTTAAGCTGGGACATATATTTCTGCACGCGGGCATCCCCGGGTTGAATTTTTTTAATGCGCTCAAAAACAGCATACGCTTCTATGCATTTTCCTTGGTTATACAGGGCCAGGGCTTGCCTCATATTATCTTGCAATTGTTGTTGGCGAATCCGGGATTCCGTTTCTGAAATTTTAGCGACTAGAGCCGGGTCATTTTTACGCATTAACAGCGCATTATACCAGGCATTCAAAGCGGCTTGGTAATCTTCTTGTTTTTCGGCCACGTTACCGCGGCGTTCATACTCCTTGGCAATATCTTGGTCAATTTGGCGTTTCCATGATTGGGCACGGGCATTGCCGGGTTGAATGGTAAGGATTTCATTTAGTTTATCGTTCGCTTCTACCAAACGCCCGCTATCATAAAGCGCAAGGGCTTCTTGAAATTTAGCGTCCAATACTTCCGCCTCCGAAATCGTACCGTAGGCCCCCATGTGATTGGCTTGCCGAGCTAAAGTTTGGGCTTGTTTAAAATTAGGGTCAATACTCAAAATAGTTTGCGCCATTTCTTGGGCACGTTGATAATCCCCCTGCTTATAGAATTGGTAGGCATTTTCATACACCATACGCAAGGTATAATTTTGGATGCGTTGTTTTTCCAGCTGTACCGTGGACAAATACTGTTTTTTCTCTTCCACGTCATTAAGCGTACCCAACGAAATTTTCCCCAAATCCAACAACATGCCGGCTTCTTTGCCATGTTGACGGACGGGAACTTCCCGATTAAACGTGGAGGCGCCCACCGTTAAAGCCATGGTTAGTAACGCAATCACTGAGACCTGTTTTTTCATAATGTACCTCAAAACCCGAGTCCTCCCGATAAAAGCCCGCCTAACATCGGGGATAAAATTAAAATAAAAATGGTAGGGAAGATAAACATAAACAGCGGAAAAAGCATTTTGGTGGAAGCCTGGGCCGCTAATTTTTCCGCCTTGTTTAAGCGACGGGAACGCAAATCCGCCGAGAAGTTGCGTAGTAAATCCACTAAGCTGGTTCCTAATTCATCCGACTGAATAATTAAGCCCACCAACGAACGTACTTCTTGTACCCCGGTACGAGCGGCAAAACGTTCCAAGGCCTCCCGGCGGGAATAACCTAATTTAATTTCCCCGATGGTTTTATCCAGTTCTTCCTCTAAAATGGTTTTTTCACGTGCTACTTTAATAATACGTTCAAAGGCCGTCAAATAATCTAACCCGGACTCGATGATGAGTGCCGCTAAATCCACGGTGGTGGAAAAATTGCCCAAAATTTCCGCTTGACGCTTTTGAATTTTACTCTTAATAAGTACATCCGGCACCATAAAACACAATGGCACAAACACAATGGGCCACAATGATTTGAACAGCAACATCATGGTAATGGGGATTATAATGGCAGCAAGCATTTTGGAATATAAGATATCTACCGCTTGAGGTTTTTGTGGGCTCCCCAATTGCAGGTACATGGTTTCCAAACTATCCTCTAAGTGAAATGTCCGCAGACAGAACACAGCCAAGCGGTCCCATAACCGGGCCTCCGGGTTTAGACGAGCGAAACTGGAAGCAGATTGGTAGCGGCGCACCGCAATATCTACAATTTCTTCGGATTCCTCTTTAGGGGAAAACAAAATAAATATGCTCCATCCCAATGCTAAGGAACCGCCCAACCCCAGTAACAACAAAATAAAATGAGTGACATTTCCCATAGTTACACCTTAATTTGCCCCATCTTGCGTAAAATTTGCATGCCGATAAAGATCCACACCACACAGAAAAGGAAAATAATCATTCCTACCGGGCTGGTGTAGAACGAAATCATTTGCGTAGGATTGAACACAAACATTACCATCATCATCACAAAGGGCATAATGCTTACCACAATAGACTGGATGCGCTGTTGGGCGGTAAGGGCCTGTAATTTTTCTTCCAGTTTACTTTCTTCCCGGATATTTTCCACCAAGCGGGCAAAAATAACCGGCAAATTTCCCCCGACCTGCCGCTGGATAATAATAGCTTTGACAATATAAGAGAGCATCCGGCTGTCCACCCGGTTGATCATACCATCTAGGGCTTGTTCAAAAGGAGTGCCTAACTGGTAATTTTTAACGACTAAACCAAATTCATCGGCAATAGGCGGTAATAAATCTTTAGATACCATTTCAAAACCTTGTACAATATCCATGCCGGATTTAAGCGAGTTAGATAGCAAAATAAGCGCGTCCATGAGTTGCTTATTCACCTTTACACCACGGCTACGCTTTAAAGACTCCAAAATAGCACTGGGCACACGGATACTGACCACTGCCCCAAACGCCACAAACGCCAAGAAAACAAATACACCAAAGAAACCACCGATATTCCAACCAAACAAAAAACCAAAACATACGAAAATAGCGATGGTTCCCAGTACAATATACTTTACGTCAATGGTTACAAACTGGCGGTTAAAATCCTCGGCCCATACCACACTTTTGGCCCGATAATCTTCCAGCATACGGTCAATAGCATCACGCTTATTTTCTATAAGGAAGAACACAAACATCCCCGCAAATAAGGCCCCTACCAACATAAGCGTACGGGTATAAAGGAGGTCGGCCCGGGTAGTTTGGTATGTTTGAGGATTGGGCGGAGTAGCCGGGATAGGACTGGACATAAACTGTGCGTAGAGGTGGTTGGCCAGTACCACCACCGCCATGACAGACTGGCGGTATTTATCGTCCCGCTGGGAAATAGGGCTTGAAAAAGATTCAATGGTACTAAAAATCTCGTTATTGATAAGCTCTAAGGTGGCTAACATAGAACGGGCACGCCCGTCCATGCTGTCTTTCATTACAAAAAGTTGCTGACCACGAAGCAAATCTTTATTTAAACGGTCTAACGTGGCCATGAGGTTTAGACGGTTGCCGACATACCCGCGGGAGAGCTGTTCCAACACGACCGGACGGTTAGGGTCCAACGATTCGGCTGCGCGCCCTAAATATAAATAGACATTGGAGAATGCTTGGCGCCATAAATCGGCCTCGCTATAGGTTTGGTTAGCGGTTTTGACAAAGACTACTTTATTTTTATCCATCCGTTCCAGTTCCGGCGCAAACCACTGGGGCACTTTGACCGGCTGCTCTTGTGCGGTACCACACGCGGTGGGTAAGGTATAATTTTTTTCTTCCGCCTTAGATTCTGTATTAAATAAACCGGCTAACACATACATCTTTTCTTGAGCACACTGGATTTTATCTAAATCCGCCGTACTCAACGAGCGGGCATACAGCGCCCCCGGGGTGCCGGACAGCACTATCATCCACAAAACGAATTGAATAAAACGAATTTTCATTCTCATAATACGCCTTACAAAACGGGCGGAGCGGGCGGAACAGGCCCACGCGGAGGCAAAGGCTTTACCAGCCCTTGCTCACGGGTACGGGCACTTAAGTCCGGCTCTCCATTTTCATCCAGCGGAACGGCCCCCTTGGTAAAAACTTCTTTGGAGACGGCGTGTCCTTTGGCGGCAAATTCGTCAAAGAAAGTGGGCAAATTCCCTGTGGGAGCGAAGACCCCTTGCACTTTACCGTTTTCATCTACTCCGGTTTGCACATAACGGAACAAATCGGTGGATTGGATTTCGTGGTCTTTTTGCCCGTGCATTTCCGTGATGTAGGTAACTTTACGCGAACCGTCCGAAAAACGAGAAAGTTGCACAATCAAGTTTACCGCTGAAGAAATCATTTCCCGGATTACATATACCGGCAAATCCGCCCCGGTTTGCATACACATAGCTTCCAGACGGGATAATCCGTCGCGCGGGGTATTGGCGTGAATGGTAGTTAAGGAACCTTCGTGCCCGGTGTTCATGGCCTGCAACATGTCCAGCGCTTCCCCGCCGCGGCACTCCCCTACTACAATACGGTCCGGACGCATACGCAAACAGTTTTTTACCAAATCTTGAATGGTTACGGCCCCTTTACCTTCTACGTTTGGCGGACGGGATTCCAAAGACACCCAGTGCGGCTGCTGCAAACGAAGTTCCGCCGTATCTTCCACGGTAATGATACGCTCATCATCGGCAATATAGCCGGAAATAGCGTTTAAGAAAGTGGTTTTACCGGTACCCGTACCGCCACAGACAATAATGTTTTTGCGGATTTTTACACATTGTTTGATAAATTCCATGCACTCCGGGCTAATGGTACCGAAACGGTAATAATCTTCCGGCCCGAACGGTTTTTGCGAGAAACGGCGAATGGTTAGCGTGGGGCCCGAAACCGCCAGCGGGGAAATAATAGCGTTAACACGGGAACCGTCTTTTAAACGCGCGTCCACTAACGGGACCGATTCATCAATACGGCGCCCTAACGGAGCCACTATACGCTTGATTACTTGAACGACCTGATCATTATTCCTAAATTTGTATTTCGTCAGCGTGAGTTTCCCTTTTTGTTCAATGAAAATTTTATCAAAAGCGTTAACCATAATTTCGGTAACGGCCGGATCCCGCATGAGGACCTCCAGCGGCCCTAAACCTAAAATTTCATCCAATAATTCCGCAGAGAACCGGGCCCGCTGTTCACGTGAAAACTGCAAATTGGGTTGCTTTTGCAAAATATCATCCACAATGGCAGCGACACGTTTACGGGTTTGCTCACTGGCGGAACTTTCGTCACTAACCACAATGTGTTCAATTTCCAGGGTGTGAACAACTTCTTTATGAACTTTTTGTTTCAAATCATCCCAAAACGAAAGTTTGGTACTGCCGTTACCGTCTTCTTCAGACAGGTGGCTTTCCTGCACTTGAGCGGAAGCATTGTTAAAAAGCACCGGACTCCAAATTTCCTGCGCGGCTTGCGTAAATTCGGCATCCGATACCGAAGCCGTCCAATCTTTGGGAGCCGGTTTTAAATCACGGATTTTGGCTAATACCAACCGTAACCCCTTGACCCACTCGGCCTGCGGATTCACAATAATTTCTACTTCGCGGCGGTTGGAGGTAGCCATGACGTCTTCATCCCACGGTAAAAACACATCTATTTCGTTACCTAAAGATGAATAAAAACGCTCTACTTCCCCATAGTCAATAGAACCGGGCATATCATACGCATTGCAAATAACGCTCAG
>JAZLAA010000121.1:0-5236 GCA_045612945.1 Elusimicrobiaceae bacterium | reverse complement strand
TATGCAGACCGCAAAACCGATTCCATAAAATACGCCCTGGCGGAGATGAACCGCCGCCGCGAAATTCAAGAAGCGTATAATAAAGCTCACCATATTACTCCTAAAACCATTCAAAAAACCGAGGCAGACTTGCAAGAATTTGTTCGTCAAACACAAACGAGTGCCTTTGGTATTTTAAGTGAAAGTTTGCCCGTTCCTACGGCTAAAAACATCAAACAGTTAGAAAAAGAGCTGACCCAGCAAATGCAACAAGCCGCCGACTGTCTTAACTTTGAACTGGCGGCTGAACTGCGCGACCGGTTATTTGAATTAAAACAAATGAAGTTAAAATAGTACAATATAGATATGGAAAAAACATTTATTTTGAAAACGGTACGAAAAGTAATCGGGCTGGAAGAAACCCCCAGCACGCAGGGTTTAGCACGCAGTTTATCGGCTAGCGAAACAGACGGCACGCTTATTTTGGCTTGCCGCCAAACACAGGCTTGGGGGAAAAACAATACTCCCTTTTATGCCGGGGAAGGTGGCGTTTATTTTACGCTTATTTTAGACCCGCAAACTAAACTCAGTGCCCAAAAATTAACCTTGGCTATGAGTAATGCCATTTCGGACGTTATTACCAAGGTGCTCCAGCTCAAAACAAAAATTATGGCTGGCGGGGACATTTGTGTGTACGACAAAACAGCCCGCAAATGGAAAAAATGCGCCGGCATTTTAGCTGAACCCACCGAGGCCGGCAGCTGGCTTTTGGGGGCGGGGATTTATCTTAATAACCGCTTGCCCGTAGGACTTAAAACTACAGCTATTAGTTTAAAGAGCATTTTAGGCAGCGAAACCAGCAAAGAGCTCTTTTTGGATGAAGTGTTGAATAATTTCTGGAAAGAGTACGCGTTTTTGTAAGGGTAAAATATGCACAAGACCGGCGGGAGGATTCCTTCCTTCTGCCGGTTTTGTGTGTAGTTTTTTGCGTGTTTAGCTCTTGAAGAAAAGACTGTTTTTTATTACACTATAAGTACAATTTAATCTGTTTTTGGAGCCGTATGTGGAATACGGATAGCTTTGCCAAAGGGCAGGCCACGAATCAGTCCAAAGACAGCTGTTTTAAGGTGCAAAATGACGGGCTTTATAACCCCGTTGTTTTGCACCGAATGTTTGCCACTTTTTTAGTGGCAAACTACGGCTGTTTTGTTTATGGGTGACTGATTCGCGCTCTAGGCAAAGGCCGTTTTTCTGTGAGTTCCTGGACGGTTAAATTGAAATTAACTAAAAGGAGTATCGTATGAAAAACGCAAACCGGGGGTTCACCCTCATAGAGTTGTTAGTAGTGGTGTTAATTGTTGGTATTTTGGCGGCTGTGGCGTTGCCGCAATATACTAAAGCTGTAGAAAGAAGCCGCTTGGCAGAGGTATGGAGCACTATGGGCTCTATCCGCCAAGCATTAGCGGTAAAGATGTTGGAAGGAGACCGCGTTGATTATGCCGATAATACCGTAAGTTGGAACCCAAAGTATCTGGATACGTCTGTTGATTGTGTGGAAGTAGAGAGTACTGTTTGCGCTGTTGAATGCCCGTCCAACCGCTGGCAAGGAACGGAAAATAGTGGTGTTTACTCTCACTGTCGTTATAGCACGGAAGGAGGCGCAACTAACCCAAACGTTGTATTCAGGGGCAAGTTTACTATGCCCGGAGGAACTGCAAAAGAGGTACATCTTTTCTTAGATAACAACGGGCGCCGCTGCAGTAGTGATGACAGTAAAGCTACCTGTAAATACTTAGGTATTGAATAAACCACTCTCCCCGGGGTATTCCCGGGGGATTTTTACGCTGCATAAATGCTATGATATGAGTATGACGAAAAAAGCTATACTCATATCTTTTTTATTGTTTTTATTTACGGGGGGTTTTGCTATGCCAAGTATGTTTAATAAGGACGGTGTCCTTCACTTTAATTACAAAGCCGAGGACTTAGCCCCCGCCGAAGCGGCCGCCCGGGTTCAGTTGGAAAAAGACCTAGCGGCTTTAATAGCAATTCCCGCTGAAAAACGCACCTTTGAAAATACCATTTTAGCGTACGAAAAAGCTTTTGATAAGTATGGTGACGCACTGGGGATGAGCGGCTTTTTGTCTTACGTTTCTACCGATAAACACTTCCGCGACAGCGCGCGTGATTTGCAAATGCAAATCAGCCAGTACATGGTGGATGTTTCCACCCGGCGCGACGTGTACCGTGCTATCCGTGAATATACCGACACCAACCCCCAACTAGGTCCCGTAGAAGCCAAATTAGTCAAAGAAATGCTGCTTGGCTTTAAGCACAGTGGTATGGATTTAAATGACCAGGATTTAGAAAAATTCAAAGCCCTTCATAAAGAAAAAGCCCAGTATATTATTGAATTTGACAAAAATATCCAAGAGTATAAAGACCCGCTTTTAGTAACGCGCGAACAACTTAAAGGATTGGGGGAAGATTACATTGGCAAATTAGCACAAACACCCGACGGTAAATATGTGGTTACGCTAGACTACCCAGACTATGGCCCCTTTATGCTAAACGCAGAAGATGAGTCCGCCCGCAAAGCGTTGGAATATAAGTATAATCGCCGCGGTGGAGAAGAAAACGTGCAATTGTTAGAAAAAACACTTACCTTGCGCCGCCAAATTGCCCGTTTACTGGGCTATCAAACTCACGCTGATCTTAAATTGGAAGACCGCATGGCCAAAAATCCGCAAAATGTACTACGTTTTTTAAAAGATTTACAAAAGAAACTTAAACCTTTAGGTAAAGCGGAAGATAAATTTTTAATTTCCTATAAGAATGGGCAAACCGGTAAAAAATCACGCACGGTTTATCCGTGGGAGTCGGGTTATTGGGCCAATAAGTACCGCAAAGAAAATTTACAGTTAGATAGCGAAAAAATCAAAGAGTATTTCCCGTCCCAGGTAGTGATTGACGGTATGCTGGACTTATTTGGCGGGGTGTTTGGCATTACGTTTGAGCCGGTGGATATCCCCACCTGGCATCCGGATGTAAAAGCGTTTTTAATTAAAGATAAATCCACCGCAGCCCCGATTGCTTATTTTTATATGGACTTGTACCCGCGCGAAGGAAAATACAAGCACGCTGCTTGCTTTGATTTGGTATCGGGGGAAGAAAAAGCAGACGGTTCATACCAAATGCCGTTTGTGGCTATTGTGGCCAATTTGAATAAACCTTCCAAAGAGGTTCCTTCGTTACTTAAACACGGGGAAGTGGAAACTTTATTTCACGAATTTGGTCACGTGTTGCATAACGCGCTTACCAAGGCTAAATACCGCGCTTTTAGCGGTACCAGCGTCAGTTGGGATTTTGTGGAAGCCCCCAGCCAGTTGTTAGAACGCTGGGCCTGGAACCCTACTGTGCTTAAAAAAATCAGCCGCCATTATAAAACTGGCGAACCGTTGCCAGACGAGCTGATTGCTAAAATGATTGCTGCCAAAAATTTTGGGGCGGGAGGTGCCTATCTGCGCCAAAACTTTTTTGCCCAGTATGATATGACCCTACACACCGCGGACAAAACACCCGATACCACTAAACTGTATTTTGAGTTAACCAAAAAAATCCGCGCACTGCCGCTTACTAAAAATACGATACCGCAAGCTGCGTTTGGGCACATTATGGGCGGGTATGATGCCGGGTATTATGGGTATTTATGGTCCGAGGTGATGGCGGAAGATTTTTTTAACGAGTTTGAGAAAAACGGAATTTTCAACCCGCAAATCGGCCTTAAATTTAGACGCGAAATTTTAGAAAAAGGCGGCAGTGAAGATGAAGAGAAATTGGTAGAAAACTTTTTGGGTCGCCCCACGCAAAACGGGCCGTTCTTAAAATCTATCGGTTTGGAGCAACAAAAATGAGCGTTATTATCGGAATAGATGTAGGAGGGTCCACCACTAAAATTGTGGGCTATACAGATAAGACTAAATGGGTGAACCGCCTGCAAGTGGAAGCGGCCGATCCGGTTACTTCTGCCTATGGGGCTTTGGGTAAATTTGTTAACGAAAACGCCCTCTCTTTGCAGGATGTAAAACAAATTATCTTAACGGGCGTAGGGTCGGCCCTTTTTAAAAAGGATATTTACGGCATCCCTACCACCGTAGTAGATGAATTCCGGGCTATTGGCCTAGGGGGCTTGGCTCTTTCCAATAAAAAAGAAGGACTTATTGTAAGCATGGGCACAGGCACTGCGTTTGTTCGTGCAGGCAAGCAAGGCATTATCCATATTGGCGGTTCGGGAGTAGGAGGAGGAACTGTGGTGGGGTTATGCGGCAAATTATGCGGGATTAAGTCCTTTAAAACCGTCGTAGAATTGGCCGCCAAGGGCAAACTAAGCCAAGTAGATTTAAATATTGGGGATATTTCAACCCGCGCCATCGCTACCCTGCCGCCCGAGATTACAGCCTCCAACTTTGGCAAAGTGGAGGACGGCGTGGTGCCGGCTGATTGGGCTGCCGGCGTGCTAAATATGGTATTTCAAACCATTGGTATGATGGCGGTATTTGCCTGCCGTAACGAACAGATGAAAGATGTGGTTTTAACGGGGACATTAACATTAGTTCCTGTAGCCAAAAAAGTCTTTCAAAGTTTACATAAAATGCATGGAGTAAACTTTATTATCCCTCCCCATGCCATTTATGCCACTGCTACCGGGGCAGCACTTTCTTACTTTAAGAAAGGGGCTTTGCATGAAAAAGCTAAAAAACGCGTATAAGCAATCCAGTTTTGGGCCGGCTTTCTTTTTTTTGAATAGACACCAACAGGCGGCTTTGGCCCATTATTACAATTTTTGCCGGCTAGTGGATGATATAGTGGACGAACCGTCGGTAGTAAATCCCCGTAAACAATTAACCGCTATTGAGCAAGAAATAGCTTTTATGTATGTAGGGGCTCCGCAAACAACATGGGGTAAAGCACTTAGCAAAGATATTAAGCGTTACCATATCCCGCGGGAATGTTTTAGTGCCTTGCTGGAGGGTATGCGGGCAGATTTAGAAGGGAAAACCTATGCTTCTTATGCCGATTTGGAGTGGTATATTTACCGCGTGGCCGTAGTGGTAGGGCAAGCTACTTTGTGTATTTTGGAAGTGACCGGGAAACCGGCCCAAGCGCTGGCCAAAGCGTTGGGGACGGCCGTGCAACTTACCAATATGGTGCGGGATGTATTTGAAGATGCACACATGGGGCGTGTCTACTTGCCCAT
>JAZLAA010000120.1:0-8871 GCA_045612945.1 Elusimicrobiaceae bacterium | reverse complement strand
TGGCCAAAAGTGCCGTTGCCCGCAAACCCGTGCGCGAGGTGCTAGACGTGCGCGAACAAAAAGGGCTCTTCTCTTGGACGCTTTGCAACTATCCCACGCAGGAGCTGGCTAAACGCGCCGGGTTATCCGTCAAAGAGTACGCTAACCAAGTGGCCCGTGCCTGTTTTTTAAACGAAAAAGATCCTGTGAAGAAGTGGCAACAAGTTACCCGCCAAATTAACGAGATTGGCCAATGGCTCTCGGCTTTGCCCATTAAAACACTGCGGGTAGAAAGCAACCATATGGATTTTGAAGTTTTACTAGGTGAAAAACGCAAGTTTATTGCCGGCGGCGGGTGTAATATCCCGTCGTTTGAGATTTTTACCTCGCCCGATTGGCGCGGTACACGTGGCGTGTATTTTGCCGATTTGTCTTCCTATCGCAGTGGCAATTACGTTAAAGGGGTACGTTTAGAGTTTAAAAACGGACGTGTGGTAAAAGCAGATGCCCAAGAAGGGGCAGAGTTTGTGCGTAAAATGCTGGCGATGGACAAAGGGGCCAGCCAGATTGGGGAGTTTTCTTTGACCGACCGGCGGTTCTCTAAGATCAACAAGTTTATGGCTGATATTTTGTTTGACGAAAACTTTGGCGGCACCTATGGTAACTGCCACGTAGCTGTAGGAGCTAGCTACGCTGATACGTTTACCGGTCCGCAAAGCAAGCTGGACAAAAAATTAAAAGAAAAACTAGGGTTTAATGATTCCTCGTTACACTGGGATTTAATTAACACTGAAAATAAAACCGTTACCGCCACGCTTAAAAACGGTTCTAAAAAGATAATTTACGAAAAAGGGCAATTTGCCTATTAACCCGGTCTAAAGGCCTAGAGTGCGTTAGGCCTTTCGCCCTATTGTTTTTAGCGCAAAAGTTCCCTATACTAAAAGCAGAAGGAAACTTAAACTCGGGAGAACGATTATGAGAAAACTAATTGCTTTAACTATGTTGTTATGTGCGGCCCCGCTGGTGATGGCGCAGAGTGAAACTGTTAAAGTTGACCCGGTCATTAAAACGGTGGAAGCGGCGTGGGGTAGGTTTGAACGGTTGCCCACGGCCAGCCAAGTAAATGTGGTGAAATTTTTGGACAAGCTGCAAGCCAACATTAAAGAAAGCGGTTTGCGGGCGCTTTCCTTGCCGCAGGGAGTGGAAGATACCGCTGCTATTGATGCGTTGCTACCGTTTGTAACGGGAGTGCGGCAAGATTATGAAGAACTGGCCAGCCGCGATGACCAAGCCGCCCAGTTTGTGGGCTACCTGCTCTATACCAGTAAGTTTCATCTTAAAAATAAACAAAAATTGTCTATTCCGCAGTTTATTGTACAATACCGCTCGTACATTCAAACCCGTACGGATTTAGATAGTTTTTACAACGACATTTTTTCTGACGCTGAAGCGCTTAAAAAAGCAGAATAAAACTAGTACGTTTGGTTTTTGGCATTAAGAATCCCCGTCAGTGATGACGGGGATTTTAGCACGGTTTTAAACGCGAAAAGGCGAAATATACTGTGCGTAGCGTTGCGGTTTCTATCCTTTGAGCAACAAAGTTATAACGCAAATTAAGAAGAAATTTTGCTATAATACCTGCACTATGAGTGAAGACATCAAATTCAGCACGGCTGGTTTTCGCGCTGTTACTGCGGAGGGTTTAACCGCCCAAACCGTGCAGCGTTTGGCGTACGGGATTTCCGAACATATTTTGGAGCATCCCTTTTACGGTTTTGAAGGCGAAGGCTATAAGAAACATTGTCAATCCTTGGGCAAAAAGATTAAAAAACCCCTTGTATTAGTGGGGTTTGATACCCGGTTTTTATCTAAACAACTGGCCTACGTGGCGGCCAACGCACTGGTACAAAACGGTATTAGCGTAAAATTGGCGCAGGAACCGTTGCCCACCCCGGTAGCGGAGTGGAATGTGCTGAGCGAAGGGGCAGTGGGAGCTATTGTCATTACCGGTAGCGAAGGCGAATACTTTGTAAATGGCCTAAAATGGATTTCTTATTATGGGGGTATTGCTAACAACGAAATTATGGCCGATATTGAGGCCCGTATTCCTTCCCCCAGTGCCCAAATTTTAAAAGGGTCTTCTATCGCGTTTGGTGAACTAAACGCCGCTGTGACGGTAACAAAGGATTTTCGCAAAGCGTATCTGGCGCACTTGGAAAAAATGCTTAATACCCGTGCGCTTAAAGCGGCTAAACTTAAAGTAGCTATAGACCCGCTTTACGGTGCGGCCAAGTATTATTTCCGCGCATTTTTAGAGAAGCACGGCGTAACTGTGGAAGCTATCCACGAAGAGGACGACGTGCTTTTTGGTGGCAAAACACCGAACGCCGGGCCGGTAAGCTTGGAAGAACTGAAAAAATTGGTGGTTAGCAAAAAAATGACGTTAGGAATTGCCTGTAACCCCGATTGCGATAAGTTTGGGTTGATCGACAGCGAAGGCAACTGGATTTCTTCCAATGAAATTGCCCCCATGCTTTTAGAACATTTGGTGGTCAACAAAAAACTGAAAGGACGCGTGTGCCGCAGTGTAATTACCTCCACGCTCTTGGATCAAGTAGGCAAGGCCCGCGGGTTGATGTTGCGCGAAACGCCCGTGGGGTTTAAATATATTACCGAACTTATGGTCAGTGGGCAGTATTTGCTGGGTACGGAAGAATCCGGCGGGATTGCCGTAGCTAACCACGTGCCTGATAAAGATGGGATTTTAGCGTGTTTAATGGTACTGGACATGCTGGCTATTTCTAAAAATAAAAAGCTTACAAGCCTTAAAAAAGAGTTTTACAAAAAATATAAACAGCTCTTTGAGCAGAAGGTCAGTATTCCTAAAACGGAAACCGAAATTAACCGCATTATGGAACGGTTGGATATTAAACCGCCCCTTTCCATTAACAAAACCTCTGTCTGGCGTATTGATTCTACCGATGGATTTAAGTTTATTTTAAAAGGCGGTAGTTGGCTGGCTATACGTCCTTCCAGCACCGAGCGTTTAATCCGCCTTTATGCTGAATCGGCCGATGAAAAAGTGCCGGCAGCGCTCATTAAAGAGGGGAAAAAAATCATAGATAGCTTGGTTTAATAGCCAGGGAACTGCGGGGTGTTATGCGCAAACGAAAGTGGTCTGCCCGTCAGAAAATTGTGTTGGTGGCGGTGTTAGTTTTGGGCCTGCCGACGCTTTTGTTGGGGGGGAGTTTGCTCAATTTGTGGCATAATTACTCAGAGCTACGCCGGCTGACCCAAAAGAAAGCCCGTTTAGAAGCAGCTCACCAGCAACTGTTGGCTGAAAAGAAACGCCTGGAAGAAAAAGACCCCCATTACATGGAGCTCTTGGCCCGTACCCGCTATCACATGGTGCGCCCCGGTGAAATTGAGTTTAGGTTTGATACGCATGCTCAACATTGATGCTATTTCTTTAGGGCCCATGGCCAATTGTACTTACCTGGTTACCCAAGGCACAGATGCCCTACTGGTAGACCCTGCCTGGGATATTTCATTTTTACGCCACACCTTGCAAAAGCGCAAGCTTACCTTACGGGGGGTACTGTTTACGCACGGGCATTTTGACCACGTTAAATTTGCACAAGACTTGCTGGCTCCGGCTGGCCTGGAAGCTTATTTAGAGGAAAAAGATGTTTCTCTTTCCGGTCTGCCTACCCATTTGCTACGTACTTACGCAGGTGACCAAACATTTTCAATTGGTCCATTTAACATACAAATTTTAGCCACCCCCGGACACACTGCAGGGAGTGTGTGCATCCTAATAGAGGACGCGCTGTTTACCGGGGACACCCTTTTCCCGGGGGCGTGCGGACGGGTGGATTTGCCTTCGTCCGACCCGCGCGCTATGCGTGCCAGTTTGCGCCGCTTAGCCGCCCTGCCGCCGGACACCCGTATTTTTGCCGGGCACAGTTACGGCGGGCGGTGTAGTTCTACCATTGGGCAAGAAACGCGCGAAAATCCATTTGTGCGCAATGCCTTGCGGGAGGGAAACTAATGCATCCGGTACTTTTTCGTATTGGCAATTTTGAGTTGGCTAGCTACGGCTTGATGACGGCATTGGGTTACGTAGCGGCCGCGTGGTATTTAGCCCCGCGCCTTAAAAATAGCAAGATTAAGGGCCTTAATGCAGATACATTTTGGAATTTGTTGTTTATTGCGTTTTTAGGGGCTTTGGTAGGCGGAAAATTGTTATTTATTATGGTATCGTGGCCGCAGTTGGGGGCTACGCTTACCGAAAAGTTAACCGCCGTGGTGCAGGGTATCCGTTATGGGTTTGTGTTTTTTGGCGGACTCATTACCGCTGTAGTGGGGCTAGTATGGTATATGCGGCGCAAAAAATTGCCCGTTTTGCAAACGGCAGATTTTATGATTGTGGGACTACCTTTGGGGCACGCATTGGGCCGGATAGGTTGTTTTTTAGCCGGCTGTTGTTACGGTAAACCTACCGGTCTACCCTGGGGCGTTACGTTTACAAACCCGCATAGTTTAGTGCCGCCGGAACTTTGGGGGGTGCCGTTACACCCGGTGCAACTCTATGAGGCGGCGCTTAATTTGGGGTTGTTTTGGCTTTTACATCTGGCTTCTAAAAAACCGCATAAAGCCGGGCAGATTTTGGTGCTTTATGTGTGGTGTTACAGTGCGCTACGCTTTGGGCTGGAATTTGTGCGTGGGGATTACCGCGGCGGGTTTATAGGGGGGATGTCGCCCTCCCAGCTCATTTCACTGGGGATTGCCGGGGTAGCTTTTTATTTGTGGCTTACCTGTTTGCGGAGTAAACATGCCTAATACACAAACGTTTTTATTTGACGGTTATACGCGTCGCTTAGACGTGTTTGCGGCCGATTGCCTGCCCCAACTTTCTCGCGCGTTGGTACAGAAAATGATTAAAGACGGCCTGATTACCGTAAACGGTAAAAAAGTAAAACCATCTTGGCCGCTTAGCCGCGGGGAACGGGTGGATATTACCTTGCCCGCCGCATCTGCGCAAACGCCTCTGACGGATTTACTGTTGCACGATGGGAAGGATTTCTTTGTGGTGTATAAGCCGGCCGGGCTTTTAGTACATCCGCAAAGCCCCGTGTGGGAAGAACACCCCGAAACGGTATTCTCTGCAGGGGAAACCTTAGTGTCTATTATCTTGGCAAACCCGCCCAAAGGGTTTGACCTGCAAACGCCCCGCGCCGGTCTGGTTCACCGCTTGGACCGTGAGACCAGCGGTGTAATGATAGTAGCTAAAACCCCTCAATTTCAAAGCGAAATGGTAGCCCTGTTTGCCGCGCGCCAAGTGCACAAAACTTACCACGCTATTGCCTGTGGCGAAGTGCCAGATGATAAAGGCACCATTGATGTGCCTATCGGGCGTGTGGCGGGGGGAAAAATAAAAGCTTCCGAGATTGGGCGAGAAGCACTTACCGATTATAAAGTGCTGAAGCGTAAAAACGGCTTTACCTACATAGAACTCTATCCGCGTACCGGACGCACCAATCAATTACGTGTACACTTAAATTGGCTGGGATACCCCGTACTGGGCGATTGGCTATACAAGGGGGCCAGCGCACAGCGTCTTATGTTGCATGCCAGGCGTATTGAGTTTAAACATCCGCTAACTGGTAAAGCACTGGCGTTTGAAGCGCCCGTACCGCCGGACTTTCAAGCCGCGTGGGAGCGGGTAACTCAACATTAACTTAAATGTGCCCGTTGGCGCGCAGACTGTAGTGGGAATGTTTACCCACAATAATATGGTCAAGTACGTCTATCTTAAACAACGCACACGCACGGATAACCTGCTGGGTAAGTGTAATGTCTTCTTTGGAAGGGGAGGCATCCCCCGAAGGGTGATTATGCACCAAAATAATTCCGGAAGCGTTTGCTTTAAGGGCACTTTCAATAATTTGGCGCGGTGTGATAGCAACACTTTTTAAATCTCCTTCCGCCACAATTTTAGTGCCAATGACGGTATTACGTACCGAAAGGAAAATCAGCTCTAAACATTCTTGCACTTTGTCTGCCAGCGAAGCTTTACAATACTCAATAACCTGTTGCGGCGAGCGCACCGCGCAAGGCGTTTGTATCTTGCCTAGCGAATAGATTTTAAATACCGCGCGTATCAGTTTTAAAAATTGGGCCGCGTGCGGGCCGATGCCCGGTATGGTTTGTAGGGTGGCCTCGTCTGCATCCAGTACAGCACATACCGAACCGAAACGCTTTAAAAGTGCCCACGCCAAGGGTTTGGTATCTTTGCGCGGAATGGCATAAGTGAGCAATAATTCCAACACTTCATGCGGCAAAAAAGAGTCTAAGCTGTGTTTGCTTAGTTTTTGGCGCAAGCGCGCCCGGTGGCCGGTGCAGGAGAGTTTAGCATGTTGCATAGTTCCTTTTCTATTATACCGTTTTTAATGCTACAATAGATATAACCTAAACCATTTAGGAGTGGATATGCAAAAAATAGTGGTCATTGGCGGTGGCCCGGCCGGATACCCCGCCGCACTGGAAGCGGCCCGTTTAGGGGCACAAGTAATTTTGGTAGAAAAACAGTGGCTAGGAGGAGTGTGTTTAAACTGTGGGTGTATTCCGTCCAAATCGTTATTAGACGGCGCGCACAAGCTGGCTTTAAGTGCACAACTGGCCCGCTGGCGCGGCGAAACCTTTACTCCGGGATTGGAAACAGCCGCTTGGCCCGCGTTGCAGGAGCGCCAGCAAAAAGCCACCCAAAAATTGGTGCAAGGCATTGGGTTTTTACTTAAAAAAGCCGGCGTAACGGTTTTAAACGGCACCGGTAGCCTGGTGGACGAACATACCGTGCTGGTTAAAACCGCGCAGGGGAGTGAGTCTTTACAAGCAGACGGCGTGATTTTAGCTACCGGTTCGCGCGCGTTTTTTCCACCGCCGTTTAATACGCTTCAAGGTAAAATTTACGATAATTCCACCATTTTTTCTATGCCCCAATTGCCGCGCAGTTTAGCCATTATCGGAGGCGGGGTGATTGGCTGTGAAATGGCCGATTTGTTTAACGCGTTAGGCGTAGCCGTACACATCATAGAAATGCAATCCCGGTTGTTACCGTTAGAGGACGAATCCGCCGCCCGCACGTTGGCGCAAGCCCTTACTAAACGTGGGGTAGTGCTTCACACGGGGGTATCGGCTACGCAAGTACGTAAGGCAAACGGCGGATGGGAACTTGCTCTTTCCGACGGTACGCGCATACAGGCCGAGCAGATTTTAGCCGCTATTGGGCGCAGTGTAGAAACGCAAGAATTGCATTTAGAAAATATCGGGGTGGAAGTTACCCGCAAAGGCCTGGCAGTCAATCCGCAAACCTTGCAAGTAAAAAATAACATTTATGCCGCCGGCGATATCACCGGATTGTGCCAACTGGCTCACGCCGCCACGCGCCAAGGCGAAGTAGCCGCACGCAATCTTTGCGGGGTGCCTGCGGTATACCACAATGAAATCGTACCGCGTGCTATTTACACCACACCCGAAATTGCCGCTGTGGGGCTTACCCGTCAGCAGGCCCAAGAACAAGGACTAGCATTAAAAGCCCATAAAGCTTTTTTACTGGCCAACGGCCGGGCGGTGGCGCAAGACCAAACTGACGGATATTACGAGCTTTTTAGTGAGGCCTCTAGCGGTAAACTTTTGGGGGCCGTACTGGTGGGAGTGCAAGCAGCGGAGCTAATACACACCGTCAGTGTGGCGTTGCAAGCCGGGTTGACACTTGCGCAACTGCGCGAAGTGATTTTTGCTCATCCTACCCTGGCCGAAAGTTTAGCTGAGGCCGCGCGCAAATGAGTTCCTTTTGTGTGGTATTAGTGCGCCCGCGCGACCCCAATAACATTGGGGCCTGTGCCCGAGCTATGGCCAATTTTGGTCTTACGGATTTGCGCGTAGTAGAGCCGTATGCTCCCGTCTGGCGCGAGGCCACTAGCGCCGTAGGCGCTGGTGACATTATGCAAAACGCCGCTCAACTGGGCAGTTTGGAGGAGGCCTTACAAGATTGCACTTTCTCGTTGGCGGCCACTGCTTTGCGTAATCGCGGGGTGGTGCAGGAAGTTATCACGCTGCCTAAATTGAATGAGCGGTTGAAAAACTGTGCTTGTGGAAAGGTAGCGCTGGTGTTTGGAAATGAAAAAACCGGCTTGTCTAACGAAGACATTGAGCGGTGTGAGGCTATTTTAAATATCCCAACGGTAGCCAAGCAACCTTCTATCAATTTAGCCCAAGCGGTCATTTTAACGTGCTATGAACTTTCGCGTCAGACGGGTTTTACACCGTTGCGTGCGGTAAAAGCACCCGCCGACCAACCGACGGACCAACAAAAAGAACTGTTTTTGCGTGCGGTGGAACAGCTGTGTGAAAAAGTAGATTTGCGTAACGATTTGACTTTGCGGCAACGAACCGATTTTTTGCGCCATACCCTGGCCCGGCATCCGTTATCTACGGTGCAGTTATTTTTTTTAAAAACGTTAGTGGAACGTTTAAACCAACGGTTGTAAAAGTGCAAACAGACATCGGCACGCAGGTGGGTCAAATTTGCTAAAATAAACAAAGGGGAAACTATGGCCTATAACATTTTAGTTATTAACCCGGGTTCTATGTCGGACGACATCGGCTACTACCGCGGCAGTAAGCCTGTGTTTGAAGTAACTGTGCGCTATTCGCTGCCGGATTTGGAGCCGTACGAAGGGAAAAACGTAACTGCCCAGTTACCGTTACGGCGCAAACTGATTTTAGATTACCTCTTAGACCACCAAGTTCCTTTAAAAGAAATAGATGCTGTTATCGGGCGCGGGGGGCTTATCCACCCGGTGGAAGGCGGCGTGTACGCCGTTAACG
>JAZLAA010000119.1:0-2751 GCA_045612945.1 Elusimicrobiaceae bacterium | reverse complement strand
GGAGATTGCGGTAACTTGGAAGCCGGTAAGACGTGGGGTTTGCTGTTAGGTAACTTGGCTAAATTGAGCCCCAGGGCTGAAGCTCCCACAAACGGCAGTGCCAAGAGGAACGGGGCACTCCAGTCCATCCCCAACATACTGGTAGCCACAAACGGAAACGCGTACGAGGCCATCATCCCTAACGAGCGGCTTAACTCAATATAGGTTCCGCGTTTTTGGCGCACAAAGTCGTTGGCTTTTTGGCTGATTTCTGTCATCACCGGGCCGACGGAATTGTGAATGAAAACGGTTCCTAAGCTGGCGGTGGTCAAGGCGCCCAAAATGGCAAAGAAGTGTGCGACTTGGTTATCCCACCCTACAAATGAGCCGTCCAAACCTAAGGTGGTAGCCCCTAAAGCAAAACTTCCCCCCATGAGGGCCAGCCCGGTGTTAATGGTGGTTTTGCGGCCAAAAGCGGATTTGCACCAGTTGGCTAAAAAGGCACCAAATAAATAAGGCGAATAGGTGGCTACGGTAATTAAAATAGCTAACGTAAGCGGTAAGTTAAGCGCCCCTTTTAAACTGGCCATAATGGGCGTACCGATTTCAAGCCCAATGGAAAATGCGGTTAAGTATAAAGCTGCCCGTTGGGTAAATACAGAGTCATCCTCCACACTGGGGCGGAAGCGTTCCAACCACGCTCTTGTTTTGGCAAGCAGGGCTTCTTTGGTGGAAAGTGCCGGGGCCTCTGGGGACACCGCGCCGGTGGCCGCAGGAGATAAGGCGGTTGCTACCGGTTCAACGGGGGTTTCGGCAGCGGCGGGCAATTCTTGGGCAAACACCGCCGGGGAAACCTGCACCAGCTGGGCAGGGGCTACAACGGGGGCAAGCGTGGGGCGTTTGGCCGGGGTGGCGGCTGTTGCGGCCGTTGCGGGTAACGCCTTCCCTGCGTTCATATATAAGAAGGTGGCCATTTCCGAGGGGCTTGCGATAATGCTGTTTATCGGGCCCAAGGCGGCTAAATCTTGTTGTAGGGCCGTAATATCCACGTTTTTGCGTTCGGTTTGCGAAAATCTTACAGGTAAATTATAGGTTTGAGCATACGTTTTAAGACCGTCCCATAATTCCGGCTGTACCCGAGAAATATCGTCTAATTTTTCTAATTCACGGTAGGCCCCTAAGCGAAGCAGTGCCCGGGCTGCCGCTGCTGTTACGGCCGCTTCCGCAGGGGTAGCGATTGCTTTTTGGGCGGTAGCCAAAACAAGCGAGGCATCTTCTTGAGTGCCCAACAATCCCAAGGAGGCAATATCCGCCACCGTGTTGACAGGGGATTTTGCCACTGTCACGGTTTTTAAGTTGTGGCGGTAAAAATCCAACGCCTGGTTTAATTCCTGCGGGCGGACTTGGTTGTTGAGTGCCAGGGCTGTAAAATCGGAACGTAACAGGAGTTCCCGCTCGGACGGGACGGAATGATTTAAAATTTGCTGTGCAGCGGGAATAAGCGAATTATGATTCCCTAATAAAGCCGCATAATTTTGGGTTAGCGGCAGGCGCATGCCTTGTAAGGCGGCACGGTCCACTTGGTTCAAGAAAGCGGCAGTTCGTTGTTGCAGGGCCGCTTGGCTGACTACATGCGGGAAGGTTTTGGAGAGTTGTCCCGATGGGGTTGTAACCGCTTTTTTAATAGCGGAGGCGTTTCGCATACTTTGAGTGAACAAGTGTCCGGCGGTTTGGGCCTGTACGGGCAAGGCATTAAAAGCCAAGATATTCAAGCTCAGGAATGCGGCGATTATTTTTTTCATTTCTTCCTCTGTTGGGGGTTTCCCAAAAATACCCCGCCCTTGTTTCTTTCAGGGCGGGGTTGTATTTATTTTCAAAACGATTTACATACTACTTACAAACACCCTCCCGGCCTGACTCACAAATATACATTACCGGGCTAAATAGACGGTTTAGCTCGGAGGTATGATTGGAAATTACAGACCAAGAATGGGTTGTAAACATATATATCTTATACCTTATAAATTTGCAACAGCATTAGTATATCATAAAAGTTTGTCAGTGCGCAACTGTTTTTTGGGGATATGTTTTTATAAAATAAAAAGAAAATGCAATAAAATGCTAAAAACGGTGTTATATAGATATGCAAGAACCATTAAGTAAACGGACAGATGATGAGTTGATGCAAGCGTTCTGCGCCGGGAATAAAGAGGCGTTTGAAGAAATTGTGCTACGCTATAAAAACGTCCTCTACCAGTACCTTATTACACTGGTAAAAGAGGAAGGAACCGCCGGAGATTTGTTTCAGGAAGTGTTTCTGGCTTTGTTTAAGCAAACGGGCAAATTTCAAACGCAAGGCAAATTAAAAGCGTGGTTGTTTTTAACAGCCCGTAATAAAGCATTGAATTATTTCCGGGATAGTAAACGCCTGGTTTCACTGGATGAAACGGATGAGGATGGTAACGCTTTTTGGCATGAAACGTTGGAAGATAATGAACTTCCCCCGCTTGAGCAACTGACCCAAGCTGAAAATTTACAAAGGGTTCGCCAGGCAGTAGAGGCGTTGCCATCCGCCCAGCGAGAAGTGGTGTATTTGCGCCAAACGCTGGCTTTTAAGGAAATTGCCCACGTGTTGGGTAAACCGTTAGGTACGGTATTGGCGGATTATCACCGGGCTTGCGGTAAAATTAAAAAAGTATTGTTAAAGGAAGTAGAGGATTTATGAACTTGTGTAACCAATGGAAACAATATGCGGCCGGGGAACTTTCCCCC
>JAZLAA010000118.1:0-1819 GCA_045612945.1 Elusimicrobiaceae bacterium | reverse complement strand
TTTTGTAAATTTCCACGTGGAAAGGGCAGTTCATGGGCTTGATTTGGTATTTTTCCTCGTCAATCTCCATGGGTTTAAACATACTGTCACTATAAAAACCCGCGTGGCCGCTGATTTCAAATAAATGATAGCGCGCAATATGCGGGCTGACGACGAGGTCATAACCGCGGCTCAAGTTTTGGTCTTTAATCCAATCTTCCAAAATTTTGCGTAGCATCCCCCCTTTGGGGTGCATTAAAATAAGGCCGGGGCCGATATTGTCGTTAATGCTAAATAAGTCCAGCTCGGGGCCCAGTTTGCGATGGTCACGTTTGGCGGCTTCTTCTTGTTGTTTGATGTAGGCGTTTAACTCGTCTTTATTATCAAAGCACAAGCCGTAAATGCGCTGGAGCATGGGGCGTTTTTCATCCCCGCGCCAGTAGGCACCGGCAATCGTAGTGAGTTTAAAGCTGTTTACCTGCCCGGTATGTTCTACGTGGGGGCCGCGGCAGAGGTCTGCATAGTCCCCATTTACATAAATGGAAATGGTGCCGTCTTCCAATTCTTCCAAGAGTTCTAATTTGTAGGTTTCACCGCGCTTAGTAAAAAAATCACGCGCTTCTTGCTTAGAAAGTTCTTTGCGTTCAAATTTTTGCCGCGCCTTGATTATTTCTTTCATCTTGGTTTCAATGGTTTTTAAATCTTCGGGCGTGAACTGTTTGGGACAGTCAAAATCATAATAAAAACCATTTTCAATGGCGGGGCCGATACCTAATTTGGTACCGGGGAATAACTGCTGCACCGCTTGCGCCATAACGTGCGCGCAGGAGTGGCGTTTGGTTTGTAAGTCAATTTTTTCGGACATAACTTTTCCGCTTGGGGCTGTCAGCCACGATGACCGAGCCAACCGCCAAGGGCCTCTTTTAAGATAGTTAAATTATAGCAAATTGTGCACCGGACGGCAGTTAGGCTTTACCAATTATTCTGCGGCAAATAGCTGTACCTCCGGGGCTGGTTGCTACATGGAATAATTAGTTGCCGGTGCATGTAATTAAATTAAGCTCCTCGTGCATATGTACGGGGAGTTTTCTTTTCTTTGCTTAAAAATTTCTATAATAAAGTATGCACATTTTTTGTAATACCCTTTTAAAACCGTTTGCAAAGGATTGGAAGCTGCTTGCAATTCTTTCCGTACCGGCCGTACTGCTGGGAGCATTTGGGTTATATCAATTGGGCATTTTAAATACTGCGGCGGCTCTACCGGCGGAACTTATCAAGTTTATCAGTGAATTTTTATTTTTGGGGCTCCTCCTTTCGCTTTGCCAAGCATTGGGCCTTAAAAATAAATGGGTGTTGGCAACGGGTTTATTTGCCTATTACCTTTTAGTAACGGCAGATTTTGTATTACTTGTATATTTTAAAGAGCGTTTTGGGGCTAAGTATTTAGATACCTTACAAGGCGGGGATTATAACTTTATCAAGGACCCGCGGGTGCTTGGGTATTTGGGGTTACTGACGTTATTTTGTGTAGTAAGTGTACACAAATGGCTAACGGTTTCCACCCGTAAAAATGCCTTACACCGCTTGGCAATATGCACGGGGGGAACGGCCCTATTATACGCCGCTAACCCGCTGTGGTTACTTTCCACCCCGGCCGATTTTTATAGCGTGTATATGACCCCCCCCTCTTTGCTCTACACCGCGCGTGCTATGCTGGCCAAACAGCCGACCCCATACTTTATGCTAACACCGCAAACCCAACAGCTGGCCGCACAGTACCACGTGTTTGAGGCCAAACAAACCCCGGTGGGCAAAAATTACACGCGCGTTATTTTAATTG
>JAZLAA010000117.1:0-1765 GCA_045612945.1 Elusimicrobiaceae bacterium | reverse complement strand
AAACTAATATCCAGCAGACTGGAGGGGGACGTTTGTACCACTTCTGCCTGCGTTAAGATATCGCTGCCGTCACTTTCTTTAATTTGGACGTCAAATTTTTTGTTTAGCAGGGCGCCGCCTATTCTATTATGCGTATTATCCGCCAACACATGCGTGGCAATCACACCGTAAATTTCCTCTTTCCCGGCATAGCGGGTTTTAATGACCGTAACAGAATATCCGCCGTCAATCTCTTCGCCATTTTCACCCCGCTGTTGCTTGGGGGCTAAAAGGACGCTTTTGCCAATCGTACTTTGAAACATCATATCTTGCAGTTGGGCCCGTAACTGGGGGTTTTTATTCCATAAGTAAACATAAACGGCTTCCTTTTGGGCACGCGGCAAGTTTTCAAGTGCCTGCGGCGAAAAGTTTTGGAGAAAATCTTCTACTGAAAAAACAGGGGAAAACGCGGGAATATCCGCCCTGCGCGCCGGCGGCAGTGCCGTAGAGGCACCCGGCACCCTACCCGTCGGAGCAGGCACTCCACTGACAGGGGGGATGCCACGTCTTGGCAGGCGGGTAGCCCCGGCCGCACCCGGCAACTTTTTTTCTACAGCACTTTCCACCCCTTTGATGAGGGCTCTGTTTTTTTGCGCGATAGCGCACACGCTAATAAGCAACAAACCCATGAGCAGTAAAAGTTTTTTCATACCTAACTCCTTGTACTTTAAAGTATAAGTGGTTTTGGTAAAAAAACAAGGTTATTTGGCGGCAGGTACTAACGAATAGAGTACGGAAGAAACCGCCGGTGTATCTTGGATATGCCAGCCCTGTTCGTCTTTTACCCAGTGCGTACGTCCAATTTCTAATTTGATGTAAGCGGTCTGCGGACGTAAGCGCAACACGGTTTCAGCGGCACTAAAAGAAACTTTAAAATCGGTATTTTTATCCCACAGTTGCCGGTGGTCTTTGTCCAGCAGTTCAATGCGCGATACATACTCATTGACTGCTAAACGGGTAATTTCGTGCCCGGCTAAACGCACCGTAATCGGTTTAATACGGTTGTTATGGTAAGCTGCTACTAAATTCTCTAGGAAAGAAGACGGGGTAACGTACCCGGTATCACCTTCTTGCACCTTAGGCGGATTCAAGCGAAAAGCGTTAAAAAACGCTTCCCGTGTTGGATCGTTGGAAGTATAACGACTCCCCACATGGATACCGGCCAGCTGTTGCTGTTCATTTACCACCGGGCTACCGCAAAAGCCGGCGCGATCCCCTTCGTACGCGGCCGGAATTTGGGCCGTCAATATACCCTTAGATGTAGTTCCCAGTAGTTGAAAAGACTGGCGGGAAAGTAAATTGCGTGCAAACCCTTGGGAGTAGGCCTGCTGGGGGAAAGTAGGTTCTTGCGTGTTCAGTGCTAGGGGGGACAAGAATTTTTCATCTTCTTTACGGAATTTTACCAACGCCACGTCCCCGGTTTTGGAAGATGATATCTGCACCACCCAAGCCGGGATAAATTTGATGGTAGTATCGGTAAATACCCCTGCCGTAAATTTATAAGAAAGGGTACCCGGGACGTGGTCCTCATTACGCAACACATGCATCGGCACCACGCCAAAAATTTCTTCCTGCCCGTTATAGGTAGTTTTAAATAAAGTACCCGAAAGGGTCATTGCATCCGCTTGCGGCCCTAACGCGCGAAACACGGCTTTACGCGCCACACTGTAGGATTTTTCTTGCACGGCTTGCTGGGCGGCAATTTGACGCTCCAGCTCCGCGTTTT
>JAZLAA010000116.1:0-12862 GCA_045612945.1 Elusimicrobiaceae bacterium | reverse complement strand
GCAATAAGCGTTTCATCCTGGGTGGCCGCCAACAACATGTTAGAAGGCATTTGCATGAGCCCCATGTATAAGGGAGAAGTAACAGTACCACCTTCATAATCAATAGCCAAAAATAAAGGAATTGAGTGCGGGCTTTGGCGGGCCCAAGTTTGCAGATCGGAAATAGTTTGAAGGAGTTTTTTATGCTGACGGCGCGTGAATTTGGCTTGGTTTTTAGCGGTTAGGTGCGGGTGGGTAATACGCCCCTCGTGCGTTTTAATAAAAAAGCCGGTTACTTCACCGTTTTGCACGGCCTTTTTAAAAGCTTTATGCTTGCCGATAACTACCCGCGGCATAATGGTTTGGCCTACCAGCTGGCGGGTAGAAAGCTCCCGCGCAGGCGGCAACGCAGCCAGCAAACCCGGCAGTAAAACAAGAATCCACACAAGCCCCAAACGTTTCATATTTCTATTATACACAAAAAATACCTCCGGGTTATTTACACCCGGAGGCAAGGATCAGTATGAAACAAAGAAGTTATTTGTAAGAGGCTTCTTTTTTCAGATACTCAAATACTTTGCGTTCTGTAAGCGTAGCCAAGATTTGGTCCTTACGTTCTGAGAAGAAAGTTTTAATTTTCTTTTCTTCGGCGGATTTATCTGCACCAGCTAAGCTCTTATCCAACTCGGCTTGCCAATCCGCTTCTACGGCTTGCAGGTTTTCTTTCTTGGCAATGGCGTGAATAATGTAACCAATACGCAAATCCTTCTCCACACTGGGACGGATGCGTTCTTCAAACAGCTTGTGTTGCTGGGCAGTCAATTTATGAGGATCCAAGCTGGTCATATTATGCACAAAGTTATGCAAGGAAGATTCCGTGTATTCTTCCACCAAACTTTGCGGGAGTTCAAAGGTGTTAGCTTTAACCAATTGATTTTCAATTTGGGTAACTACATCCCGCTCACTGTTACGTTTAGCTTCGGCATCCAAATTTTCTTTTACTTTAGTTTTAAGCGCATCCAACGTGTCAAATCCCATATCTTTGGCAAAGTTGTCGTCCAACGTGGGAAGTATTTTCTTTTTAATATCATCCAGCGTAACATGAAAGGAAAGGGTATCATTGCCGTCTTTAGTCTCGTAATCTTTGGTGTCCCCTTTCTTAAGGCCTTTAATGGCCTCTGCTAAACCGGGCATTGTTTGCGGGGCAGACATATCGATTAACTCACTGTCCGCCGAGAGTTTATAATCATCCGTTCCGTTGCGTTTGCCGCTATAGTGTACCACCACATAGCAGGTATCATCTACCGTGCTATCTTCCGAGGCACTTTCCAAACGGGCATTAGCATCCAGCACGCGGTTTAAATTTTCGGTTACGTCGGCCTCGGTTGCGGTTTCGGCTTTTTTGGTTACTTCAATCCCTTTATAGCCGGTAACATCAAATTCGGGGGCTACATCTACGGCAATTTCAAATGTAAAGGCGGTGCCTTCCGCAAACGAATTAAAATCCGCCTTGGTAAGCGTGGGTACGGCTACAGCATCTACCTTAGCTTCTTCCAACGCGGCGTTAATAGCAGATTTTACGGTTAAATCCAGCGCGCGTTCTTTAATGTTCCCTGCAAAATTTTGTTTTACTAAATCCATTGGGATTTTACCGGCACGAAAACCTTGCATTTGAGCGCGAGATTGCACTTGGATCGCCGCATTTTGAAAACACGTAGTAACCAATGAAGGAGCCGTTTCTACCGATAAAGTAACCCGACAACCTTGTTTAGAAAGCTGGGTGGCTTTGACTTCGCCAGATTTGGCAGTTTTAAAAATAGACATAATACACTCCTCTGTTCGGCCAAGCCGAAAAAATATGGACGGAGAGGGACTTGAACCCTCACGGTGTGAACCATACGCTCCTAAGGCGTACGCGTCTACCAGTTCCGCCATCCGTCCGATTCGTATTTAAAGATGTGGGCCATGTGAGGCTCGAACTCACGACCTTACGCTTAAGAGGCGTCTGCTCTACCAACTGAGCTAATGGCCCGAACGATAATTTATTATATCATATTTGCAGAAGTAAAGGGAAGTTTTACGACGGGATTTAATAAGGGGCCTATAATAATCCGGTCTTAAGACATAGGTCTCAAAACGTCTTTAATGCCAAAACACAACCGTCTGTATTTTTTAATTTACAGGCACGCTCGGCCCACGGATAGACCTCTTGATATTCTCTGTGGTCATCATAATATTTTTGCCCGACAAGGTAGGTCATTTCCCCAAGTATTTGCATCAATTCAGTTGCTTGGATGAAAAATTCCTCATATTGAGGATATTGTTCCCTAGACATCAAAAACACATCTATTGTTTGGCCAAATTCTTCTAAAGGGACATAAAAAGAACCTGTTTGTTTAAACACATTACAAAAATGAAAAAGTTGCATCGCCACCGCTATTGGATGATGATTTTGGCACGTCTGTTTAAACCAAGGTTGTGCAACGACGGCAGGGTCTTTCTCTATAGCCAAGGTTACTGTATACCAGTTTGAAAAGGCTTTATCGGTATCTTGGGGGCCATTTTCCCCTAAAAAATAGCTATCCCCAAGCCAAAAAGCGGCCCGTAAATCCCCATTCCCGGCCTTTTGCTCTAAGGTTTGCCGGCTATAATGCCTATAATCACTTTTGGCAGAACTTAAAACACACCCCAACCCTAACGAGACTATGATACATACACAAATTATTTTTGTTATAGATATAGATTTGCACATATTTTTAATATAACATATTTATTGCATTACTTCCTTTATGTTATTTTGCAGACCTCTTAACAAATTATTCTATAGAGTATCAACAAGCCGTTTCATGCCAGCAATAGTTTGTACCAACAACATGGATAAGGCCATTCCCTCAAAAGGATCTAAAAATTCGTCCATATCTGTTGGCTGAACGGCTCGCTTGCTAGTCAAGAGCTCTGTTATATCCTTGCCTGAGGTCTTACCACGTGCTTTCTGCAAAAAATGACTTAATACAAAGCAACGCGACCCTACCGTCGCCCCATATTGACCAATAAGTTCTTTACAAGACATATACAATAAAATTCTGTCATTATACTCATCTAAAGCACGCTGGCCAGCTTTTTTATCTACCGTTTGGGCTAATAACACACCGGCCAACATTCTGTTAAAAATTTGCGGCCGTTGTTCTGGATATTTGGCAAAAACCAAACGGTCTGCTTCCATTAAAAGCAAATAACTCATTTCCAATTTTTCTTGAGAAGTGTTTAAGCCTTCATTATCTTTACTGGTAATTAAAATAAATTGAGCCAAATCATCTCCAAGAGCTTTTACTTTCCTGGAAGATAAAAAATTGGAATTTTTAGAATTTCCTTCCGTTTTTTTCACCTCAGGTTCACATAAACAACCAATAAGGCATAAAATACCCAACACGACAGTAATGCAAATTAAAGCAATCCCCATATTTTCCCCTATTTATTCTTCATTTTCTTTTCCAATTCAGCAATGCGTTGCTGCAATTGTTGTATTTCTAAATCATGGACTTGTTCACGAAGAAAAGTTTTTTCCTGTTCCAATTTAGCTTCCATTTTTCCTTTTTCCACAGCGGTGGTAATCTTTTTAGCTACTGTAACTGTAGCAGAATTTAATATTTCCCCTCCTTTATTTGCTACCACAATGGTTCCTTTTCTAACAGCTTTTCCTCCATGAAAAATAATACTCAAAATAAAATACGTCTGTACCGCAAATCCAAAACCACCAATGATTGGAAACAGAAAAAACATCAATACAGAAGTATCAGATTTGAAAGAATCAATGCTTAGTTCTGCAATTAGGCATAGTAGCAATGCCACCCCTCCAATACACCAAGAAGTTGTTGAAATCCAGCGAGGCTCTTTTTCATAGAAAATTCTTTGTTGATTGGCATGTTGAATCGAATCCTGTCTAATTTGTTGTTTAATATCGTCATTATTCATTGTTACTCTCCGTGAACTGATAAATTTTTTAACAAATGCGCCAGTTTTTTGTGTTTGGTTTTAAATATAGCCATTCCTTCTTGGCTGTTTAAAGGGAAAATACGCTCTGGTTTAACGTGACATAAAGGACACCCATTTTTAGGAGCATGCCCAGTCAAATATATAGCACCCAATACAGGGCCTATAAAAAAAATTGGACACAAAACAACCGCAATAATAAAACTAATTAAATAACCTTTGCCCGATGTTGATTTTGCTTTGTCATATTGAAACCAGGTTAAAATACTTCCACACTCACTGCAAATGTATTTTCCACCTACAGTATCATAAAATACATTCCATTGTTCTTTTTCTTTTACGCTTATTTTTTCTTTCATATCTTGCTCCTAAATGTTTATTTTACAGTAGGCCGTCCTTGTATAAAACAAAAGACGACTGTTGTTTGCGAGATTGGGATCACACAAACACAGCCGCCTACCTATACAGATGTTTTATCAAATACAGGGTTTCTGCCAGTTAATTGGGTAATTAGTCCAATTATACTGGCAATAACGACTGTTTTGGTTCCCAATCTCTTATGCTTTCGCACAAGTGATGTCTAAACTAAGTTAGACAACCAAAAACAGCTCAAACTAATTGTAATCAAGCCCACAGGGGCTTACATAAAAAGTTATCCTCCCACAACTTAATATATTTTTATTATAAAACATTTTACTTGGTTGTGTACACGCATCATAAAACTTTTATTTTTTATTTGACAAGGTGCCCGTGCAAGCAATAAAATATAAGTGGTGGATTTTTTATAAAATTAAATAAAAATAGGGTTTCTTATGAGCAATAAACTTACATACACTTGTTTGGCCATTTTAGGATTAGTATGCGGAGCAACCCCAGCCGTTGCCCAAACTGCAGAAATTGGAAATATTGGAGCTATTTTGGCAGATAACTCACTGCGTGATGCGGTGATTTTATACACGTCAGACGTGGTATTCTTCTTCCCGGAAGAAGCAACCCGGCTGGGATTTTCAAACGCCAATAACAGATTAAACGACCGCACGGCCCAAACCGATGCCCAAGCATTACAAGCTTTTCGGGCCATTCAAGACACATTGGGGAAACTGGATATCCAGGAATTATCCCCCAGCAAACAAGCCGATTATACTCTGCTGGCTGAGGCATTAGAGCGCCATATTTGGGCTTTACAGCAAGACCGCCTGGCGCATGACCCGCTTTACTACGCCCAAGCGTTGGACGCCATTTATGATTTATTGCTAATGACGCCGGACAATTCCCGCAAACAGCGCACAGATTTGCTAGGGCGGGTAGATGCACTCCCGCTGGTGGCACAGCAAGCCCAGCAAAATTTAACGGAAGTTTCTCCCCAAGCCGCCAAGTTGGCCATGTCTAAAATGTATGATGCCTTTGTATCGTTTAATACGGTGGCGCAACGCATTAATGCCGGAGCCAAACAAACCAACGACCCGCGTGACATAGCCTCGGCCGCTACCTCTATTAAAAAAGCAAAAGACGCTATCCGGCAATTGTTTGAATTGTTTAAAACCTTTGCTCAAGCAGAAACAAACGAATATGATTTCCGCCTAGGGGAACCGGCTTATACACAGTTGTTAAACAACTATTATAAAATTACGGAAAAACCCAATTTGCTAGTTAAAAAAATAGAACAAAATTTCCAAACTACGCAACAAACATTGGCAGCTGCTTTGGAACCCTTCGAATTGTCGGCCGATGAGGAAGAAATTACGGTAGTAGAAGACTTAAACGAACTGCCACAGGTAAAGCAACAAACCGCCCCATCCAAAGATAATCGTAAAAAAACTACCTATACCCCCCCCACAGCCAACCAATTTTATGCGGTGGCATCACAATTGGTTTCTCCGTTTGAGAGGGAAAACCTATTGGGTTCCTTTTCCAATTATACAAAGGGGGTGCTTTCCGGCTGGGTAAAAGATAAGTTTCTACCGGCTTCATTAGATGTAAAAATGGAACCGTTGACTTCTTATTTTTCTGCCCAACAGCGGTTTTTATTTGCCCCAGCTTATGGCACCTTCTTTTTACGTTTGCCGCAAGCCGACCAGGAAACTCTCTTAAACCTAGACTTTAGCGAGCCGGCTTACAAAACGCTGGTAGCCCAAGCGCTGGTACCTGGCCGCTACTATCAAACCTTGTATGCTAAAAGCCAAGTGCGCAAATTGCTGGGGTCCCCCACTTTAAGTAACGGGTGGACGGGATATGCCTTGCAGTTGGCCCAGGAACAAAATTATTTTATAACCGATGAAGAAATCCTTTTTGCGGCGTGGCAAAACTATCTTTATGCCACCTACGCGTTGGTTGATATGCGTTTGCACTACAAACAATATGATTATGCAGAGGCGTTGGCTTTTTTAACAGAAGAAAATGGGTTCTCTCAAGAACAGGCTTATGAGATGTTGGCAGGTATAGTTGCCCATCCCGGTGAAGCGGTCAGCTATATTATCGGTAAAGAAATGTGGCAACAGGCCGCTGCCCCGTACAAACGCAAATTTAAGGATACGGGCAAAGTGAATGCCTTATTGCTGAAAACGGGTAATGTTTCACCCACCCAGTTAACCGAAGAATTAAAACGCCTGGCCCAATAAATGATTTTAAAGCACAGCTCCCCGGGTTATTGCTCGGGGAGTTTTAATGTATCTAAAAAGAGCACGTAAGGCTAAAATTAACATACCGTTTTGAGTAATTCTATCCGTTCTATAATAGTTTCCACAACAGCTACAGAGTTAGTATTAAAAAATAACCTGTGTGTTGGATTTTCAATTTCATTTATAAATGAATAGAAAAAATACCCCCGGGGATATAACCCGGGGGTATTGTTAGCTTTACAACAATTTAGATAGCTTCACAAATGCCGTTATCATCTGCGTCTTGATACCCGCTGGGACATATACAGCGGCACGACCCCGCAGACCAGCTTGGCATCATTGGGTTATATGCAGAGTTTTCACAATTAATTTTCTTTTGTGCACATGTGATAGTGCAAATACCGTCATTGTCAGAATCCTGGTAACCGATTTCTTTGCACGCACAGGTACAAGAACTTCCGTTCCAAGTGGTGGGGATAGTATTATTGTTTATACAATTACTCTTTCGGCTGGCGAGGCAGCAAACCCCGTTACCATCCGTTTCTGTATATCCGGAATCACAGTTACAGGTACAGTTGGTATTGTTCCAAGACGCATTTGCTCTACTGTTACAGGCAGTGTGCTCTGTTTTTTTTGCACCACACTGTTCTTCATTTCCGCACACCAAATACCAATATTGGGTTGGTACACTCCCCAATTGTAGTTTTTTCCAATACACATTGTGACCACCGTTGGGATCGATGCAGGCAGGTAAGGAAGAGTTCCCCGGCGAGGAAAAAAGTGCCGGGAAAAGATACAGCATTCCGGTTTGGACGTTTTTCCCTGTAAGAGCACCCACGGGGTCAGTCGAACTGCCCAAGGTATCCCCTATCTCTAATTTTGTAAATTGAACCGAGGCTTTATTGTTGGATTCAGCGGTCTTTCCCAATTTAATGGTTTGAGTATATAATTGGGGTGCCTGAAATTGCAATGTTCCTCTATCTAAATACAACTCATCCGCCAACAAGGAGGTTTCCTGCTTCTTCCCCTGCAAAGTTACGGTAAAGCCACTTTTGATACCTAAATCCAACTTTTCCGTTACATAAATGTTGTTATATGTAGCGTAAGGCACGGGGAAATAAGTAACCATACTTACATCACCATCCGCTGCCCAAACAGCCACACAGCTGCACGCAGTTAAGCCAACTGCTGCGGCAACTAAGTAAACCCAACGTTTTAGGGTGTGCGTATGCATAAAGTTTTCCTCCTAAAATGTACACGTAAACGAAGTGGAACTCATACCGTACGTGTCACAACCTTGAGAAGCATTTGTATCGTTACATAAAAAAGTAGCATTTTCTGTATCCGTACTGTTGTACTGGGCATACAGGAATATAACTCCGGCTGTATCTCCTCCACGCCGACGGGCACATACCGCATTGGCATCAGAAAGGTTATCCGGCACCAACGAATAGTCAAAATCCTGAGTATGAAAGGTATAGTCTGAATCCACGGCATTGACAAACGCCACATTAAGGTGCTTTAGTTTCACAATATTCTGGCAAGGCGTATTATATACTTCACAACCCATGTTAGCCATGGTGTGCAATTTAGCGGCTTGCAAACGGCTTAGTATCGTACGAACTTCCGCCAAGCGGGAACGTTCCACTGTACGTTCGTAATAAGGCACCGCCATTACCACTAACACTACGACGATAACCACCGCCGTTAAAATTTCTATCATCGTAAATCCTTTTTGATTCATAATCATCCTCAAGATCCCCCTATCCGGTCAATTCCGTACAAATCGCACGCTTCCTCGGAACCAACACAGTAAAAAGCTGGAATATCGTTTGAAAAATTCAAACGAATTTGAGTATTTATATAAGGGGCAAATCTCTTTGTAGCATAAACATACTTATTAGCTAAGTCCATTCCGTACACAAAATCTGCGCAAATGATTAGCGTGGCACTGACTGTGCACGAAAAATCGACATTGGAATGGGCTCGGTCGCCAAACATATCCATACGCGGAAACGTAATTGACACACTGGGGTCCGTATCCGTTGCTACGGATGCTAAATCGCGATAGCCATACTCACCGGCTAAACGCTCCCCAGAGTCATAAATGACACGCAACATAGCCAATGCGCCGGTAATTTTGGATTTTTGAATCGCACGGCGATACTGCGGCACGGCTACGGCCGTTAGGATGGTAATAATCATCACTACCGTTAACATTTCAAGCAATGTAAAACCTTTTTTATGCATATGTTTCCTCTTATATACAGCCCGTTGTATAATCGGCAGATACACCCGGGCCCCATTCCTCTATGCTAAGCGTATCGCAAGCCGCCGCATTTCCTTGGCAGGAAAAACGATCCCCGCGAAAATAAAGTGTAGTGCTCGTCAACCCGCGGCTTGCCCCCCATCTGGGTACCGCACTGACACAGGGCTGATTTCCCCCTGCAGGAGTAGTGCCGTAGAGGTAATAAGTAAAGTTATTGGTTGTCAACATAAAACCGCTAAGTACCTCTCCTTTTGCTTCAATATCGAGCTTACCCAGCGTAAGTTCGGCCGAAGAATCCAAACAATCCGACACATTCCCGTTTTGCCAATCGCACTGGTTTTCAATCATCCAACGCTCCCGCGCTTCAAACAAAGCGGGCATCATTTCCATAGCTTCCGCCACTTTAGAGCGATCGATAGATCGGCGGTACTGAGGCATAGCCAAGGCTGCCAATATACTAACAATAATTACTACCACCAACAATTCCACTAACGTAAATCCCTTTACCTTCATACAATACTCCCTTCTTACAGTATAAGAGGTTTTGTGTAAAATACAATACCATTATAGCTAAAAAATAGCAAATTTGCATATATTTATTTATGAGCTAATGATTATAAAAGTTATACACAAAATTTAGCAGAAATTTGCTACTATATACAAGGTTTGGGTAACTACACCCCCACCCCGGAGGTTTTTATGAGAATTTATGATGATATTCAGTTAGACTATTGTGACGTGCTTTTACGCCCAAAACGCTCCACGTTGGCTTCCCGCTCGGAAGTAGAAATAACCCGTCCCTATGTTTTTAAGTGGGCTGGGAAAACCATTACAGCTACCGGCATTGTGGCCGCCAACATGTACACCACCGGCACTTTTGACATTGCGCGCGCCATGCAAAAACAACATTTATTCTGCGCTCTGCACAAACACTATAGTGCGCAGGAAATTATTGATTTCTTGACCAAAAATCAAACCGAATTTAGCAATAACGACCTTATTTTCGTCAGTTCCGGCGTTTCCAATGCGGATTATGAAAAACTAACCCAAGTAATGGCCACGGGCTTGGCAAACAACATTTGTATTGATGTGGCAAACGGATATTCTTCTTATTTAATTAACTTCGTACGCAAGGTACGCGCCGCGTGGCCCAATACGTTAATTATGGCAGGAAACGTAGTAACGGGCGATATGTGCGAGGACCTCATTTTAAATGGGGCAGATATTGTAAAAGTGGGTATTGGCCCAGGCTCTGTGTGCACGACCCGTAAATTGACAGGCGTGGGGCGGCCCCAGTTTTCTACGGTCATTGAATGTGCTGATGCGGCACACGGCGTAGGCGGTATGATTTGTGCAGACGGCGGCTGTACCGTGCCCGGGGATGTATGTAAAAGTTTATGTGCCGGGGCTGATTTCGTGATGCTGGGCGGTATGCTGGCCGGACACGAAGAAAGCGGTGGGGAGGTAAGTATTAAAACCTTCCAAACCGGGGAAGTAAACCTGGTAGATGACACCCACTGCGCTATGGCGCTGGTAGAAAAGAAGTTTAAGCAATTTTACGGCATGAGCTCTGCCTATGCACAAGAACAACATTATGGCGGGCTCAAGAAGTATCGCGCCAGTGAAGGGAAAGTGGTAGAAATTCCGTTCCGTGGACCGGTGGAGCCCACATTGCTGGCTATTTTAGGCGGGATGCGCAGCTGTATGACTTATATTGGGGCCAAACGCTTAAAAGATATGCCCAAATGTGCCACGTTTTACCGCGTGAACCGGCAATTAAATACTATTTTTGGCAACGAATAGGGGAAAGCCCGCACGCTATGTTAAAGCTCATGCTGGCATAAATGACCGCGAGCGGCCTATAAAATATGCTACAATAAAACATCTTACAAAGAGGAGAAACAACCCGTATGATTAAAGACGGTTCTAAAGTAAAATTTGACTACACCCTTACTGTGGACGGTAAAGTAGAAGATACGTCTTCCGGCCGGGCACCCTTGGAATATACCCACGGTGCCGGGCACATTATTAAGGGCCTTGAAAAAGAAATGACCGGGATGAAAGTGGGCGATAAAAAAACCGTAACCGTCTCCCCGGAAGAAGGATACGGCCCGGTGTTGGAAGAAGCCATTCGCACCGTACCGAAAGCCGCTATTGGCGGGATTGAAAACTTAAAAGTAGGCGATGTAGTAGGTGCCAGTAACGAAGGGCACACGTTCCGCGCCATTATTAAAGAAATTACCGACAATGAGGTAGTGTTGGATTTCAACCACCCCTTAGCCGGGAAAACCTTGCACTTTGACGTGGAAGTAAAAGAGATTAACTAAGCTAATTATTTACGCAGTATGTACCCCCGGCTACGCCGGGGGTTTTGATAGCGGGTTGTTATTCTACAAAACAATCCGAGTCCACTCCAGCACCTGCCCCGGAAGAACACCCCGTTCCGGGAGTATTAAACCCAATTTTTTGACAATAACCCGCCGCTGAAAAACACCGTTTCTGCCCATTGACAATAATTAAAGATGTTTGATTATATCCCGCCGGGAATGCCGCCGCACCGGCAAACGGCGCTGCGTTTGCAATCCAATAATCAAAATGATCCCCGGATAATCTATACCCATTAGTTCCAAAGGCAGAAGCAGTCCCTGGTAAAGACACATCCAATTGATCAAAAGAATAAGCTGTGTCTTGAGTACCCATTTCCAGGTTTTTGGCAGCAAGGGCGTCATTGATGGCTTTAATGTTTGCCCAAGCTTCCGCGGCGCGCGATTTTTCTACCGCTTTTTGATATTGCGGTACGGCTACGGCGGCTAAGATGCCTACTATAAGCACCACTACCAAGAGCTCAATGAGCGTAAACCCCCTCATCCGGCCTTCGGCCACCTTCTCCCGCAAGGGGCGAAGGGATTTTTGCGTGAAACCCCGCCGGGTGTTTTTGTGTGTCATGGAATAACTCCTTTTTCTGTTAATTTACAATTAACCCGTTTGGAGCCAACAAAAACGGCCATCTTTATTTAGCTGACGAGAGCGTACTAAACAAAAACAGCCGTAGTTTGCCCCCGCGCATACGCGCATAGGCAAACATTCGGCACAAAATAACGGGTTTCGAAGATCCGCCATTTCGTGCCTCAAATCGGCTGTTTTTGGACTCTCGTCAGGGATTTACCCATGCCGTATTCTGTATACGGTTCCAAAAACAGATTAAATTGTACTGATAGTATAATAAAAAAATGGTCGTTTATCAACACAAAACCCGCCCCAAATCGGGGCGGGTAAAGCATTACACCTATACCATTATTATTTCAGCAAGTTTTTTAAACTAAATGTCTTTACTTCTTCTTGCATTTGGGCAATCACGTCATCCACGGTAATCGGTTGCGTGTTCGTGCCGTCTTTTAGGCGCACGGTTAAGGTGCCGCTGGCGGCTTCGTTCTTGCCAATAATGGCCGTGTACGGGATGCGCTGTAAGTGCGCTTCGCGAATCTTCAGGCCCAGCTTTTCCGGGCGGATATCCAGCTCAACACGTAGCCCCGCCGCTTTCATTTTGGCGGCCACTTCACGGGCAAACGGGATTTGGTCATCCGTCAAGGTCAACAGTTTCATCTGCACGGGGGCCAGCCACAGCGGAAACCAACCCGCGTAGTGCTCAATAAGCACCCCGGTAAAGCGTTCAATGCTGCCAAACATAGCGCGGTGTACCATAATGGGGCGCTGGCGGCCTTCGGGGGCCACATATTCCAAATCAAAGCGTTCGGGCAAGTTGAAATCAAACTGAATGGTAGAAAGCTGCCACAAACGACCAATGGCATCCATCACTTTAATATCAATTTTGGGCCCGTAGAAAGCGGCCTCGCCGGCGTGGGTGGTGTAGGGGATATTGTTTTCCTCCAGCACTTTTTTAAGAGCCGTTTCGGCACGTTCCCATTCGGCCGGGTCTCCGGTAAAGTGTTCGGGGTGCTGTGGGTCACGCGTGGAAAGTTCCACAGCATATTTTTCAAAGCCAAAG